>JAUIKE010000038.1 GCA_030430845.1 Bacteroidia bacterium
CAAACCGCAAGCTGTACCACTACCGTGACCATAGTCTCTAATTCTCCTACTGCTTTGTGTAAGAGTCAGACGACACTTGTTGATCTGGATGAAAACGGACAAGGCACCATCACGCCCGACCTAATTGACGCAGGTTCTAATCATGTCTGTGGCCCGGTCACTTTATCCCTGGATCAAACCGATTTTGACTGTAGCCATCTGGGGGAAAATGAAGTCACCCTTACCGTTTCGAATGAGGAGGGACAAACCGCAAGCTGTAATGCCACGGTGAAAGTCCGGGACAAAATCCCTTCCAAAATCACCTGCCCGCAGGATATTACTACTGATCCGGATCCCGCAATATGCACCGCCACCATCACAGAATTGGCTCCGACGATTACCGATAATTGCAGTGTCCTGTTCCATAATTATATTGTAAGAGACGAACAGGGGCAAGCTTTCCTTTCGGCAGCAGGCACTCCAAAGCAACTCACTTTAGAGCCCGGCAGTTATGAGCTGATATATTTGGCATATGATGTAGGGGGTAATGAAATAAGTTGCTCAACAAGCATCACCGTCCAGGACCAGGAAGCGCTCACGGCGCTTTGTCAAGACCAAACGATTTATCTTGACGAAAACGGCCAGGCATCCGTCACTGCCGCGCAAATTGACAACGGCTCTTCTGATAATTGCCGACCTGTCAGTCTGTCTCTTGATAAGACCGATTTCAATTGCAGGAATCTTGGAAATAATGAAGTCACCTTAAGCGTAAAGAGTGCTTCAGGAGAAGAAGCAACCTGCACCGCTACTATAACGGTCTTGGACGACCTACCGCCCACCATCAGCTGTGCGGAAGATTATACTGTGAATGTCGATCCAGGAAGTTGCACCGCTTACCTATCTGATGCGGGCCCACTGAGCTATTCCGATAATTGCAGGCTCAACTGGTTCGTAACGGAAGTGTTTAGTAAGGTCAAGGGGCAATTCAAATTGGTGTATTCCCATAAAACCGTTTATGGCCTTGACACCCGATTTAATTTAAGTGGTGGTGAAAATATTATCCGATTTAGGGTGAAAAACAGCCGTGGGTCTCAACTTTCAGCTAGTTGTGAAACCCGGGTCACAGTTCTTGACCCGGAGGCGCCCACTGCTATTTGCAAAAGTGAAGCTGTTATAGTTCACCTGGATGAAAACGGCCAGGCCTCCATTTCGCCAGAGCAAATTGACAACGGCTCTTTTGACAACTGCGTAAAAGTAGACTTATCCCTGGACCGAACTGACTTTGATTGTGAGGATGTCAATAAGGAGATCCCCGTCACACTAACCGTTAGCGATCCTTCCGGCAATACGGCAGCCTGTACTGCTACAGTCAGCATCAAAGATGAAATTTCACCAGGGGTAAGCTGCCAAAATCAGGTCGTCTACCTGGACGAGCAGGGTATGGCCTCCTTTAATCCCAATCTATTGTATGTCGGCTCAACGGATAATTGTCGGCTAACTCCACAAAATGAATACGAAACGGTGACTTTCAATTGTGGCGACATTGGGGATCACGAATTTGAATTCCGACAAAAAGATGCCTCCGGAAATGAAAATGCCTGTACAGGTATTGTAATGGTCCGGGATAATATTGCACCTGAAGTTGATTGTAGGGATATTACCGTCCAACTAGATAAAAACGGAGAAGCTTTCATCCCCACTTCAGCGATTTTGTTCAGTAAGTCGGATAATTGTGAGTTGGAATCCATTTCAACCAACATCCTCAATTACGATTGTTCGGATGCCGGAAAAACCTATTTGATCAAATATGAAATCTCCGATAAATCGGGCAACACCGTCACTTGTCAGGCCGATGTAAGCATTGTTGATGAAGTGAAACCAATTGCAAAATGTAAAGATGCAGCGCTTCAATTGGACAAGCGGGGGATGGCTTCCCTTCAAATAGCAGACATTAATGACGGTTCCTACGATGCCTGCGGCATCAAGGACTTGAGCCTGAATAAGACGAATTTCTCCTGTTCAGATAAAGAAAGTACAGTTATCTTAACCGTTACCGACAACAATGGCAACCAAAGTAACTGCGAGGCCAAGGTGAGTCTTATCGATCAGACGCCTCCTCTGCCTGATTTAGCTATATTGCCTGTCGTCACCGGTGAGTGCTCTGCGTCTGTTTCTGAGGCTCCCAGGGCTACGGATAATTGTGCAGGTACTATTATAGGCACCACCAACGACCCGCTGTCCTACACCGAGCAGGGCACCCACACCATCACCTGGATCTTCGACGATGGCAACGGCAATGTCGAAACCCAAACCCAAACCCTTATCGTCGATGATGTCACTGCACCGGTGCCCGATCAATATGAAGGTCTGCCCTTCTATTTACCTTCCATTGAAGGGGAATGCGAGGTGAGCGTGGATGTTGTCCCCACCGCAACCGACAATTGCGAAGGCAAAATATCCGGTACCACCAGCGACCCACGCTATTACGACCAACCGGGAACCTACCTGATCAAATGGATCTATGACGACGGCAACGGCAACATCTCCGCACAGTTTCAATACGTCAACGTAACGAATGATGAAGCCCCCACCGCTCTTTGCAAAAATACCTCCATCCAATTGGACGAAAATGGCGAGGCTAACCTTTTGCCTTCCATGATTGACAACGGTTCTTTCGATGCGTGCAGCTCCATCAGTTTGCAGATTGGCATCTTATCAGGGGGCTTTGGCCCGGAAGGAATTCCAATGTCTGAAATCCCCTTGGACTGTTCAACTATTGGGGAAAGAGAAATCTACCTCCTGGTAACCGACGAGGCCGGTAATCAGTCTCGATGCGAGGCTTTTGTCACCGTCGATTCGAATGGAGCCTGTGAAGGAGACAACACCTCCGATCCGGGTCAAAATCCTACTCCTCCAGGTTCAGGTTCAGGACCAAGTCCTTTTAGCCGCTTGAAGTCTGATCAGGTGGATAAGCCAATCCAGGCTGTAGAGATTAAGGCCTTTCCCAATCCATTCTCCTACAGCTTGACGCTGCAGCTTCATTTGCCTAAGGAAGAGCGTACACTCATTGAAGTGTTCAATGTGCAGGGGCAGCGAATCAAAACCCTGAACTCCGGAATATTGACTGCGGGCATGCACCAATTCGAATGGGACGGCACTACCCAGGACGGAGTTTCCTTATCCTCAGGCTTGTATCTGATCCGGGTTATTTCCGGCGAGGTACAGACAATGGAGAAGGTTTTATTGCAGCGATAAAGATTTTTTTCAAACCTGATTTTTTAAAGAGGGATGCGGCAACAGTCGTATCCCTCTTTCTTCATTTTGTTCATGAAGACAAATTCTATAACTTGTAACTACAATTCCTACTTACCGTTTAAATGTATACACAAAAGCAGTTAACCTAAGGGCAGAATGTGGTTAAAGGAACATCTCATATTAATTATTTTTTTATTACTCTTTTCTGATGGTATAATCGGTCAGAGTAATGACTCTTTTCCCACCTTATTTCCTGCGCATTCTGAAAACTTCGAAGATCTGGCCTCCTATCCTTCTCTTTGCTTTAGAGATGTTTTCCAAAGCTCAGATGGCAGGTTATGGTTTATCCCATGCTCCGTAGTGGAGAATAATCTGGGCCTTCGCCTGCTTCAATTTGATGGATATGCCTTCCGTTCTGCTACGAGTGGTTTGGATACACTTGATCAAAACACCAAGATTAGAGGTATTTATAAAGAGGATATTTTGGTAGGTTATTCATCTATAGAAGGTAACAATCAAATTATATTCTATGATGTCATAAAAGAAGAACTCAAAATTATTCCATTCAAGGAAAAAGGTACTATTCAGAATATCAGTGTAACAAAAGATGATCGAATTTTTGTAGTTAGCCAAACTCAAGATCGTTGGCTTATATGGGAATGGAAACAAGGAAAATTGGATAAAAACTGTGAAGTATCAAAACCGCCACATTGGACGGATGAGGCTAACTCCGTATTTGTCTACCCATATCAGGATGGAGAAGACTTCTGGGTAACCTCCACAAAAAAACTTGAGTTCCTGTATTTTAATAAAAAAACTTCTGCAAAAAGAATTTATAAAATAACAGACTTCAAAACACCTCTCTATGCTAAGATTGATAAAAGACGGAGGTATAATGACGCCTTAGTCCGACTTACCAAAGCCTCTGAAGATTCCTATTATATTATTGTTCAGGGTTTGTTGTACCAACTTGATCTAACAACCAACAGTTTTGAATTCCTTAAAGGTATTGATGAACGATGGATGCCTTTAAATATGTTCACCGACAAGAAAGGAAATATTGTTTTTGTTTTTGAAAAAGACTGGAGGCAACTCCATGCTGTTTTGATGGATAAAGAGGGAAAACTATATGATTACGGACCTCTGGTCAAAAAGATAAAGAGCAGGAGTATTGTGACTATGGCCAGTCCAAATTTTAAAAAAGAGGTATACATATGCGCTTCTTCTGATATCCTTTTTGAAACGGTTCAAGCTTCCGAGGCCATAAAAAAGTATCCCACTTTCCTCGGAATAAGAAGCATGTATGAACTGGATACCGGCCAATTTATCATTAGTCAGGAAGAACCACCCTTAAGGTTTTTGAATGTCCATGATCGTAAAATCACTGTTTTTCCCGGCCCATTAAGTGGTGCTGTCAAAGCCCCCATTTTTCGGTTCAATACAGATACTGAAGGTAAGATCTGGTTTTACAGATATAAAAACCTGGTCAGCTTTGACCCCGCTTCCGGAAAGATCCAGGAGTATCCGACAACCGTCAATAGAAATATTCTGCTAACCTCTTTTATAGACAACGACCGGATGGTTCTGGCTGACCAGAATCAGATTTACTTTTTTGATTTAACAAGCCTACAAACGGAGCCTTACCTGGAAAACGGCCAGGCCGTAAGCTTCCCGGGCGTCATTCAAGACATTCTTTACAGCCGTGATAATTACCTCTGGGTAGCGTCCAGTAAGGGTTTGTGGAGAATAGACTTAAAAACCGGCCGGCTTTACAGTCAACATCCATTCTTGCCGGCTAATCACTTTCTCTGCCTGCATGAAGATGAAAAAGGGCGACTCTGGCTCGGGACTTCCCTCAGTGGTCTGATCATACTTGACCCCTCCAATCAGTCTTATCAGGTTTTAAATGATACCCAGGGTTTGCCCAATAATACGGTTGTCAGCATTGTTAAAGATGATGAAGGCTACCGCTGGATAGGGACTTACCGGGGTGTCTCCATGATTTCACCGGAAGGAAATGTGGCCTATAACATCAGTCCGGAAGAAGGACTAGCTCATTCCGAAAGCAATCGTTATGCCTATTTGAAAGCCCGTGACGGAAAAATCCTAATAGGTACTATTAAGGGGCTCAGTATTATTGACCCTCAAAAAATCAAGGAACAAATTAGAAGGGAAAAAGAGCTTCAGATTTACCTTACTGCTATTAGGTTTTATGATAAAGAAAAAAAAGAAATCATAAGTAAGCAAAATAATTTGGGCGAGCCCTTGTCTCTGGACTTTCCTGCCTCCAAACGTTTTCTTCACCTGACTGTCAGCTTATCCGAATACTTCAACCCTGCCGCCAGCCAGTATGCTTACAAGCTAGAAGGCCTGAACCAGAACTGGAACTACCTGGGCAAACAAAACAGCCTTAGCCTTAATGCCTTGCCTGCCGGAAAATATAGGTTACTAATCAAAGGAGCCGATCATCTCGGCAACTGGACTAAGACTCCTCTGTCCATTAATATTCGCGCGCGCGATTATTTTTACCGTCAAACTTGGTTTTTAGTACTCTTAATGAGCCTTGTTTCCATTATAGCTTATTATTGGATCCGTCGTTTGCGACTGGAAAAAACGAGACTGGAAGTGGAGGTCAAAAGAAGAACGCAAAAAATTGAGGAAGATAAAAAAACCATAGAAGCTCAGGCTCTGGAACTCCAACAACTGGATGAGATGAAATCTCGGTTTTTTACAAATATCGCCCACGAATTGCGAACCCCAATCACACTCATCACCGCTCCGGTAGAACAGATCCTCGGAAAAGCTAATGGCTCCTTTCACAATGGTATGCAAAACAGTCTGAAGCTCGTACTCCGAAATGGCCGTAAACTGCTGCGCCTCGTTGAAGAACTCTTTGAATTATCCCGACTGGAAGCCAATAAGACGCAATTGAATGAAACGGAAACTTCACTCTCCTCATTTTGCCGGCAAATTTTCAGCGCTTTCCAGTCTAAATCGGAGCTAAACAGGATCGATTATCAATTTGACAGTGAACTCAATGATGATGAAATTTTTGCCATAGATCGCGACCGCCTGGAAAAGATCCTCAGCAATTTGTTATCCAATGCATTTAAATTTACGCCTCCGGAGGGGAAGATCTATATGCAAATTGTGAGAGAAGAACAAGACATATTCATCAATATTGAAGATAGTGGGCCAGGTATATCCGCTCAAGATTTGCCTCATATCTTCAACCGGTATTACCAAACAAAAAAGGAGAATATTCATGAAGATTCCGGCCTGGGCATCGGCCTGGCCTTATCCAATGAGCTGGCTCGTTTAATGCATGGAAATTTAAGTGCGCAAAGTGAAGTCGGCAAGGGAAGCATATTTACGCTGTGCTTTGCTCCTTCCCGTCTTGAACTGGAACAAATACCCCTTACCGAAACCCCAGCTACGAAACTTATTTCTGAGCCCGTACCAACTCCAGTAAACGCGCTGTCAAATAAAGGAGAGAAACCTCCGATCCTGGTAGTCGAAGACAATCCCGATATGCAAATACTTATTCAATCCATCTTAGAAGAAGAGTACGACTGCCGGGTCGCCCATCACGGAGCTGAAGCCTGGAATTGGATTGAAAGCAAACAGATCAAGCCGCAAGAAGTCGAGCTGGTTCTATCCGACATTATGATGCCTCAAATGGATGGCTATGAGCTATTGAATCGGATCAAAAAACATCCCCATTGGCAGCGCAAGCCCATCGTAATGCTGACGGCACGGTCAGAAGAAGAAGACAAACTTCAGGCGCTCCGCCTGGGCGTAGATGATTACCTGCTCAAACCCTTTTCACCTGTCGAACTAAAGGTCCGCCTGGCTAATCTTATCCGTAATGCGAAAGAACGGCAAGCCTTCCTCGAAAAAGAAGGCGCTAGCATCAGCTTTCAGTTTGAACAATTGCCTGCAGCAGATCAAAGCTGGCTACAGAACCTCGAAGCAGCAGCCAAAAAAGCGCTGGACCGACAAATTGACCTTTCCAAATCTTACCTGGCCGACCAAATGGCGCTCAGCGAACGCCAACTCCTGCGCCGGCTGAAAGCCCTGACCGGACTGACCATTCAAAAATATATTCTGGAAATTAAACTGCAGAAAGCACGGCACTTTTTAGAAAATAAAGCCTTCCAAACCGTGTCAGAAGTCGCCTTTGCCTGTGGTTTCAATTCCGCTGGTTATTTCAGCCGCCTGTACGAACAACATTTTGGGAAGAGACCTAGTAATTACTGAATTTTAATTTATCTGGAACTTATACATATGAAAAAATTGATCCTCAACCATCTCCAGGGTAAAAAAGTGCTCCTCTTCTTCATCCTGACGAATATCGTTTATGTCTTCATGCTGCTGGTCACTATACCCAAAGTGCTGAGTTTTGCAGGAGGAAGTAATATTCCTGACATGATGCCAACAGGTTATGCTCCATTCTATATCGATCTATTATTTAATGAATTAGGAGAGCAAGGGCGTTCTGTTTATTTAAACTCCCAAATCCCGGCAGATATGATCTATCCCTTTTTATTTGGGATCAGCTATTGTTTGTTAATGGCTTTTCTATTAAAAAAGATGGGTAAACTGGATCATTGGGCATTCAATTTCACCTACCTGCCCCTGGCTGCGGGGCTTTTTGATTACCTGGAAAATATAGGCGTGATTATGATGCTCAAGCAGTTTCCTGATATCTCCGCTTCCCTGGTACGCAGCAGCAGCATCTTTACGCTATTAAAAAGTGGATTGACCACCATTTATTTTTCTGCATTGATCATTATTTTCTTGATTTATTTGGTTTTATTGCTGAGGAATAGAACAAGGAAAAATTAATACCGGTCTAAAAATGTCCATGCATCTAACCCAAATTGCTTCTCCCCTGAAAACAGGATACCTGAATGTGGATTTAGGATTAGATCAATACATCTATCGACTTCAAGCCTCCGCTGAGGTTAAATACCTTTTCAAAACCGCCATTTTGCATTAATCGGCAAGCTCGAAGGCTACGGCGCTCAGATCGGCAATAAACGAAATAGGTCTGCTTGGGATCTAATTGCTCCATTTTGTCCCAAAACCCTTCTGCCAGGTAGTCGATATTAATCGCGCCGTCCAGATGATTAGCGCGGTATTCATCAGCAGTACGTACATCAATCAAAACAGCGTCGGGGTGCCGTTGATAAGATTCCAGAAAATCTTGAGGTGGCAGGTTGTTAAGCTCCTGTTTGATCAATTGCCAACGACCCATTTTGCATTCTTGGTTTTCCATACGGTAGGTTATTTTTTAGAAAACAGTTTGACTCCCCTGCTTTGTTGTGTCTAAATTAAAAATAAAAATTGGCTCTCAAATGTGAAAGCCAATTGTATTTTTTCTGACCTAATCCCTTTTAAGCTGCAAGTAACAAGCTTTTTCTTAAAAAGAAAGTAATGTTGATCACATTTATAACGGACTGTCCTCCAACATCCATTCCTTTAGTGAATTTTCAGGCTGCCTGCTAGCTGAAAACGCGTGATCAATATCACCGATCAGGTCTTCAAAATGCTCTAACCCAATAGATAATCGAATCATTTGATCTGTAATACCATGTGCCATACGCTCCTCTCGCGGTACGCCCGCATGAGTCATACTCGCAGGATGTTCCGCCAAAGATTCCGAACTACCCAGACTAACAGCGAGCTTGATCGTTCTCAGGCCGTTCAAAAAGGCAAAAGCGTCTTTTTCATCCCCTTTAATATCAAAAGAGATCATACCTCCACCACTCATACACTGGCGTTGATAAATGTCATACTGTCTTCCGTCAACTGCCTCCAAATGACCAGGATAGTACAGCCGCTCTACCAAAGGATGTCCCTTAAGGTAATCTGCTACTTTACGAGCATTGTAGGCCTGTCGGTCCATTCTTATCTTCAGCGTCTCCAGGCTCCGGCTGATCAGCCAGGCCGTATTCGGGTCAATCATATTTCCTAAAAAAGTCCGCATAGTACGAATCTGCAACATCAATTCGGCATTTCCCAAACAGGCCCCTGCAATTACATCGCTGTGCCCGGCTATATACTTCGTGGCAGAGTACAAAACCAAGTCCGCACCATGGGCCATTGGATGCTGCCAAACCGGCCCCATGTAGGTATTGTCAACCGCCAGGATTATCTGATTTTCTGAATTAAGTTCATCAATCAGCGATCTTAACATAGCTATGTCGACAAGTGCATTGGTCGGGTTGGAGGGCGTTTCAGCATAAATCATTTTTAAAGCCGGCAATTCTCCTGAGTCCTTCAAGCGATCCAGAATCTGTTCCTTGCTTTCATTTGGTGAAAAGGAAAGAATCTTAACCCCCATCAGCGGAAGGATCTCCTCTATGAAATGTGAAGTCCCCCCGTACAAGGTGTGGCCGTGAAGCAGGAGGTCACCGGGCTTTAGGAAAGATAAAAAAGCCGTCGAAATCGCCGCCATCCCACTCGCAAAAAACGCACCATCCTCTGCCGCTTCCCACAAAGCCAAACGCTTTTCACATATCTCCAGGTTGGGGTTGCTTATCCGACTGTATATGTAGGCTTTTTCTTCCCCCTCCTTCGCTTCATCCAAGCCGTAAGCCAGTTCAAACTGACGTTTGCCTTCCTCCGCGGTAGGAAATACAAAAGTAGAAGTTTGAAAAATTGGGCACTTGACGGCTCCTCCGTATTCTGCTGGATTATAGCCGTAAGACATCATAGCGCTTTCAGGATATTTCTTTTTCATAACTTTATTTATTTTTCTATTCAAAGTTACTACCTTTAGAAAAATATCCCAATGACCTAGATCAATCAAGAATATAAAACTACACAAGCCCAACATTCTCGAAAAATAAACTTAAACAATTGATTAGCTGAGCCAAAAAAAGAAAAAAATTCTGTTACCTTATCTTCTTCACTATGAAAATATTGGATCCCATCGATTTAAGAATTCTGGATCTGCTCCAGGAGGATGCTAAATTGACAAATAAAGAAATTGCCGCGCAGTTGGGCATGAGCACAACCCCTGTTTACGAACGCATCAAAAAACTGGAAGAAAAAGGCTACATTAGTCAATACGTGGCCTTGGTTGACAGAAAGAAGCTTGGGTTTCCCCTGGTAGCTTTTTGTAATGTTTCCCTAAAGGAACACTCAAACAAATACCTTAAAATTTTCGAGCGGGAAGTCCTTTCCCTAAATGAAGTCATAGAATGCTACCACATCGCCGGTGCCTTTGACTATTTATTGAAAGTCCTGGCTCAGGATATGGGCACTTACCAGGATTTTATCGTCAACAAACTGGCCAAATTGGAAAACATCGGGAACGTCCAAAGCTCCTTCGTCATGACCGAAGTCAAATATTCCACCAAAATCAAAACCGTGTAGTCAGTTTTTCCGGTGTCAAAAAAAAACAGTGTCCTCAGTGTCCCAAAAAAGCTACGTCCTCGCATCTGCAAAATCTGCGGTATCTGCGTGCAAAAACAACAACAATCATGAACAAGCACCTCCACTCCAAGATCGACCACCTCATTTTCAACGTCCGTGACCTCCACAAGGGCATCGCAATCATCGAATCCCTCACAGGCGTCGCCCCGGTCATAGCCGGCCGACATCAGGGCGAAGGCACCTGGAATGCCCTCATGAGCCTCGGTAAAGGCATTTATTTTGAAGTAATCGCCCCCGATCCCCAGCAACCTAATGTCCAGGGCCCCAGTTGGGTACAAACCATCCGAAGCATGCCGGAGAACAGGCTGGTCAATTGGTGCGTAAAAACAAGAGATCCTTATACCCTTGCCGAACACGCCCAAGAACATCAAATCGACCTGGGAGCAGTTATGAACGGTAGCCGCCAAAAAAACGACGGCTCTACCCTCTCCTGGACCCTGACCGACCTAAAAGCCAATCCTGCTAATTTGATTCCTTTTTTCATCGATTGGGGGGAAAGTGATCACCCTTCCGAGAGCTTGCCCGGCGGATGTCGCCTGATCAGCCTGGAGGCCGTACATCCGGAGCCGGCTATTCTGCAAGATGCGTTCAAAGTACTGGATCTACCATTGAAAGTTTATGCAGGTAATGAACAACGATTGATAGCCCGACTGGAAACCCCCAGAGGAGAAGTGGTGCTTTTGTAACAATATTTTTTATTTAGTCGTCCTATGGGAAAAAATGACATCTCCTTTTTCAAGAACTGATCCCCTTTTTCCCAAAATATCTATATCAGCAGGACTCCTTGGTCTCTGCTTCATTATTTTTTCCTGTCAAAATACACAGGAAGCGGCCTCCACTGCCCCATACAAAGCAGTTTTGCAAAAAGGAATAGACCAAGGATTTCCAGCTTATGTATTGGGAGTTCAGAAAGAGAGTCTAAAACCCTGGATCGGAGCAAAGGGATTAGCAAGTATTGAAGAATCAAGAAAGGTAAAAGCTACTGACCGCTTTCCCATTGCCAGTATTACCAAGCTTTTTACGGCCGTCACTACCCTTAAATTGATCGATCAGGGCTTACTTAGCCTGGAGGATAAGGTACTGAAACACCTTAATCAGGCAGAAGTAAAGGCCATTCCTTTTATTGAAAGCATTTCCATTCGACAACTCCTCGATCATTCAAGCGGTATTTATGCCTTTAATAATGATGAAGCTTATATCCCTACTTTGATCGGACCGGACCGAGCTGATAACATCCAGTGGACTCCTCAAATGTTTCTGGCGCTGGCTGATAGTAACAGAGTAGCTCCTTTAGGAAAACCGGGAAGCGGCCATTATTATGGAGACACCAACTATATACTACTTGGATTGATCATCGAAAAAGTAAGCGGTCAGTCTTTTAGAAAAGTAGTAGAGAAAGAGATTTTGGATGTTCTGGACCTTAGAAACACTGCTTATATTTCTGATGAGAACCATCCTAAGAAAGTCGAACTAAGGCCAGACGTCGAAGGATATACCTTAAAATCTGAAATTTTGGGTACTATTATTCCCATGTACGAAGGATTCAACATAGTGAATGATTCCCTGTACAATACCACAGAAGCTTCAGAGCGTATCGATGCCAGTGCCGGAATGGTCAGTAATGCTGAGGACTTATTGAAGCTGGCCACGGCAGTCTACAAGGATGCTTTTCTTTCCGTCGAAAGCCAGGCATTCTTACTGGAAGCGGGAAACGGAATAGATTCGCTTGCCGTAGGAGAAGACCGTCAGGGTATAGTACGAGCCATGAATACTTCTTTTGGAAAAATATATTTCTCCTCCGGTGATGGGCCTGGAGTGAATACACTATTGGCATTTATTCCCGAGAAAGACCTGATCATTGTTAGTCTTACCAATATGTTTGGTCAATTTGAAGAGGAAGAATTCGTCCTTGAGAAGATTATCCCAGGAATTGTCGCAATAAATGATGAAGGAAATTAGGATTACGGAAGTTTTAACTGCCTAAGGTCAAACTCAAAACCTGACATTATTTCTTCCGCTTTTAAAACCTGTTCAAATCCAATGATTTTTTCAACAGTTCTTTTATTGTGGTATATATACACCATTTCAGCTTTGGAATCTATCAACCAGGCTAATCGAACACCATTTTCCATCCATTCTTCCATCTTCACTTTTAAATCTTTGATAGAATCCCCAGGGGACTTAATCTCAACAATGAAATCCGGAACAAGCGGCAAAAACTTTTGCTTTTGATCTTCAGGCACCTCTTCCCACCTCTTCTGACTAATCCAGCAAGCATCTGGTGATCGCATGGCTCCATTAGGTAGGAGGAAGCCCGTAGAAGAACCAATAGTGAGTCCTTGTTTATTCTGGCGAACCCATAATTCGAGTTCAAAAATGAAGTTCTTTTCAAAAAACCCAGATTCCCACCCGACTGGCGACATGATAATTATATTTTGATCCTTGTCCCTTTCTATACGAAGCCCCTTGTTCTGTATGCAAAAGTCATACAGCTCATCATTTGTCATCTGCTCCGAATAGTTTTTAATTTTATGTCCTTCCACAATTAACATTCCCAGATTTTTAAGTAAGGTAATTTAAAGTATTTTTATAAAAAAGCACCCATAAACAAAAATCATCATGGCAATATTCAATCGTAGAAAGTTTCTCCATTCCAGCAGCCTGGCCGCCGTTCCTTTTCTAGCCCCATTTTCCTTATCGCCTTATGAATCATTAAACGACACAAATAAACAGGCAATAGTCGATTTCACCTTTGACGGCGTCTTCCTCAATCCGCTCGAATACGCCCAAAAGCTACAGGAAATCGCCGAAGAGCGGGACCTCGGACGTGATTTCTATGGTAATGGCGGTGTTGTCAGAGAACTGGAAGAAAAAATGGCGGCCGTTACCGGTAAGGAAAAAGCCCTTTTTATGCCTTCCGGCACTATGGCCAATGAGCTTTCTCTGCGAGTGCTTAGCGGCGATAAACCCAAAGTATTTGTACAGGAAACCAGCCACATTTACCGCGATGAAGCGGATGCCGCGCAGGCGGTCCACAACAAACGACTCATTCCAGTCGCTAAAGGCCAGGCGGCCATCACGCTGGAAGACCTCCAGGCAGCCATCGACTATCATAATAGCGGAGAAGCATTCAAAAGTGGGATCGGCGCAATTTCCATAGAGGTGCCCGTCAGGAGGTGTGATGCTCAATTGGTCGACATTAAAGAAATCAGAAAAATCAGTGAATTTGCCCGCGCCAATGACATCAAAATACACCTGGATGGCGCTCGCATCCACCTGGCATCCGCTTACTCAGGCATCAGTGTGAAGGAATACAGTTCCTACTTCGACACCGTCTACATCTCCCTGTATAAATACCTGGGGGCTACCGGCGGAGCTATATTATGCGGCGACAAAGCGGTTCTCGATCAAATGCCGCGACTGATGAAGATATTCGGCGGCTCCATTTTTGGTGCCTGGCCCTATGCGGCAGTTGCCTTACATTATCTGGAAGGTTTTGAAGAACGCTTTCAGAAAACAGTGCAACAATCCAAGGAGCTGTTCCGGCAATTAAATCAGCTTTCGGGCATTACCATTAAGTCCGTACCAAACGGCACCTACATTCACCACTTATTACTCGATAAAAATATTGACAGCCGGAAATTGAGCAAACAGCTTCGGGAGAACCACAACATTAAAATCTATGGCCGACCGGAAAAAGCAGGCCATATTACGCTTCGCCTGACGGAAACACTGCTCAATCAAACGAATGAGCAAGTGGTTAAGGCTTTCAAGGCTGCGCTGGCTGCCGCCAGGTAATTTTAGACTTCAAAAGTCTCGAGACTTTTGAAGTCTAAACTCGTGCTCTGGAACTTTTCAATTGAAATAGAAGTTGAGAGCAGAAAAAATCATGAATCATAAACACCTCAGTAAGTTTCTAAGCCTTATTCTTAGGCACAAACCCGAAGTAGTCGGTATCACACTGGATGAAAACGGATGGGCGGACGTACAGGAGCTTTTAGATAAAATAAAGCAATCAGGTAAAGAAATCAACTTTGAACAGCTTCAGGAAATAGTCGCCAACAACGATAAAAAGCGATTCACCTTTGACGAAACCCGCCAAAAAATCAGAGCCAACCAAGGGCATTCCATTGCTGTAAAGCTCAATTTAGGGGCTATCCAACCACCGGATATCCTGTATCACGGAACAGCCAAAAAGTATGTTCCTTCCATTATGGAAAAGGGACTGCTGAAAGGGAAACGCCAGCATGTTCACCTATCCGGCGACCGGGAGACAGCCATCAAGGTCGGCCGGCGTCATGGAAAGCCTAAAGTGTTAATCGTTCATGCTGCTAAAATGGCTGAAGAAGGTCATGTTTTTTATCAGTCAAAAAATATGGTTTGGTTGACGGATCATGTACCTCCAAACTACATAGAGGAAGCTTCGCCTTCTTAGACGGCCAGGCTTATGTGATGAGGACAGTTTTGCGCCAAAAAAAGAGTTTACTACATCTTAGGAAGAAAAGAGTTTTAATAAAATTCATCTTCCATGTCGCAAAACTACTTCCACCTCCTCTTTATCCTATTACTCCCGATTTTCCTTCAAGCTCAGTCCAATGCCAAATGGACCGAGCTGCAACAAGTGCTCACTCAATTAGCCGAGGAGGAAATCTTTCACGGTACGGTTTTAATAGCCGAAAACAATGAAATTGCCTTCCATCAGTCTTTTGGTAAACAGCCCGATAATGGAAAACCTATTGAAGTTGATTGGCCAATGGACATCGCTTCCATCTCGAAACCACTCACTGCCGGCGGAATTATGAGCCTGGCTTCTGACAAAAAACTCGAGCTGGACGCGCCCGCAAAAAAGTATGTGCCTGAATTTCCGTTTCCAAATATTACCATCCGGCACCTACTTAACCAAACCAGCGGCATGGGGCGCTTTTTGCCTCAATTACTTGAGTATTGGGACACCCATGAATACATCGACAATGATAACATTCTTGACATCATTCAACAATACCCTCCCGAGCACAGCCAAGTAGGGGAAGCATTCCATTATAATAATGCCAATTATACTGTACTCGGCTCCATTATTGAGCAGGTCAGTGGCGCGGACTATGCTGATTTTATGAGAAAAAAGGTTTTCCGGCCCTACAAAATGAAAAATACCTTCCACCGAAGCCAATCCTCCTTCCCTCTTCCTACAGCTAATCCGGATAATTTTTTAAACTTTGAAAAAGGCAGCAGCAATGTTTTTTCTACTGCAAAAGATTTATACCAATTTACTCGCCGTTTGTATGCCGGGAAAAAACTGGATTCAGGTATCATTA
Organism: Bacteroidia bacterium; assembly: GCA_030430845.1. Lineage (GTDB taxonomy): Bacteria > Bacteroidota > Bacteroidia > Chitinophagales > Saprospiraceae > JANQPA01. The sequence goes on from JAUIKE010000038.1 coordinate 15,993, forward strand.
AAATAGCTTTTCAGCCTTTCCAACTGGATAATGAACATAAAAGTCGCTATGGTTTCGGCTGGTTCTTAGAAACAGATCCAAGTTTACGGATCTCACACAGAGGAGAAGGCGACAAGATCAGTTCTGGAATTCAATATGATCCTGGCATTGGAAAAATGATCATTGTTATTCACCCTTACAGTAATATTTACTTCAACAAAGTTTATACTCTGATTGAAAATATTGTAGATGGCCGGGAATATTCACTTCCTCAAAAAAGAGCCATAATAAAACTTGAAAAAGAGACCCTCGAAAACTATGTCGGGCAGTATGAGTCTCAGTTTGGCTTACTCCATATTACCCTGGAAGAAGGCAAACTTTACCTGCGCCCAGACCCCATCCCCGGCAAAGAAGAACTCATCCCCAGTTCTAAAACAACCTTTTATTTTGGTGATCAGGATCTGGAGTGGGAGTTCTTTATCAATGATAATGGGAAGGTAATCGGCTTGGGCATGAAGGGTAATCAGTCAGGTATGGGGAAGAAGAATTAAAAATTTTAAGGGGTGTGTGAAAACCTGACTGCAGTCAGGTTTTCACACACCCCTTAAAATTTTGTTTAGGAGGTTGTTTGCGAAAAAAGGCCGTACGCCGTCGGCCGAAGCCTTTGGCGTAGGGACGAAGGACTTTTTACACAACCCCGGCCAATTAACAATCTACATTAATAGTTTATTATTGGCTCTTACTATCCTGCCCTACTTCAGTAGCCTCTTTCTCCTCTTTCAGGTAGTATGTTTCAATCGAAGGCTTGATAGGCCGCTTGAACCAAAGAGGCCTTCTCAGCCCATTGGGGCCGGGCGCGGGCCGGGTCATAGCCAACCATTCTTTGTAATTTTCAAATGACCGCTTGGTATCCACAAAAATATCGCCGTATTTATCATTCGGTCCGGCCTTTTCGATCCGCACCCGCTGATGCCAGCAATGCATACCACTGATCGGGTCGGGATGCACTGCATGCGTGATATTTTGGTGAACCCCGCCATCACTCCAGAAGATCCTCTTCGAATCCGGATCCTTACTTTCAAAAGGACGGACACCAGAAATAGTCTGCATCTTCCAGCCGCCGTTCCCATCATTCTCAATTTTCACGGTATTCGTAGCCCAACGGTTTCCTATTCTATCTTGGGGGCGGCGCCAGCGTCCCAGGTGGTGGGAGCAAGCGACCACGCCGGGCTTCATACCTTCGGTTACCCAGACTTTATCCACAAAATATCCGATGTCCGTATTCAGTTTGACCAGATCGCCGGTTTTTAATCCAAACCGCTTGGCATCTTTTGTATGCATCCAGATCGGATTACGGTTAGAGATTTCATTGAGCCACTTGGCATTGCCCGAACGAGAGTGGATCAGCGTCGGCAAACGGAAGGTAGGCACCAGGCAATACTCTCCATTTTCCTGATCCAGTTTTTCGGTATGGATATGGCTCTTGATGTAAGTTGGAAGGGCATATTCCGGCCACTTCCAGTCAACCATCGTCTGTGAGTAAAATTCATTTTTGCGAGAAGGCGTCGGGAATCCAACCAGGGGCTGACCGTCCACCATCACACCTATATTCTTTCCACCTTTGGAGATGATCCCTGTTTGCTCATCCACCACGGCATCTTCCATTTGTTCTTTGTTCAGTGCTTTTTCATGCTTTTTATATGTGTGTTTTTCAACCTCAAAAGCACCGTACTTTCGCATGTAGGCTAACTCCGTCAGGCCTTCCTTCTTAGCAGCTTCCGGCAAGCCAGGCGTGTGTTCGAAGATGTACTGATAATATTCATCTACATTGATTTTTTCACCTTCCCGGTAAGGAGAGATAAAGTGCTCGCGAATGCCCAGGCTTCCATCCGGATCAATGCGCCAGGACAATTCGATCCAGAATTCATCTTCTTCCCATACCTCACCGGGATTCACCTCGTAGGTAAACTCGAAGGGCGTTCCATTTTTACGGGCCGCTTCCCTCAGTACGGGCTGGCGGAAGCCGATCCACATACCGGAATGCGTGGCATAACTATTGATATCATGCCGCTCGGCGGAATGGCCCATCGGAAGCACATAGTCGGCATAAAAGGCCGTTTCGTTCCAGGTAGGTGTCATAGCGATGTGCAGGCCTACCATATCCTCATCACTCAGGGCTTCGATCCAGGAGAAACCGTCCGGATAGGTCCAGACGGGGTTAAAGACCCGGGTGAAGTATACATCCATGCGGCCTCGTTTTTCCTTCAGGAAGTGAGGCAGCAAGAAACTCATCTCAAAGAAAGCCAGTGGATATTCATTGGGAAAATGAAGTTCATTCCAGAATTTCTGAGCCGGTGGTACATCGAAGAAGGTAGGTTTGAACTTGTTCCAACTGTTAGGAGAAGTCCCGCCTTTTGTACCTACACTACCGGTGAGTACATTCAGGAAGTGCAGACAACGAGATACACACCAACCTCCCAGGTTACCACTGGCGGCGCTGCGCCAATTGTGCGTCGCAAAGCGTGTACCGGCCTCGCCGATCTTACGAGCTACCTCCACGATCATTTCCGCCTTGGCGCCGCTTTCCTGTTCGGCAAACTCGGGCGTATACTCGGCATACTCTTCCCGCATTTTTTCAATATAGTTCTCGAAGGTCACAGGCGTACCCGGATGCATTTTTTCCAAATACTCATGCCAGTTGACCCAATTTTCGAGGAAAGGCCGGTTGTATAAGCCTTCATCCAGGATCACTTTAACCATGGCCAGCATAACGGCTGCTTCCGAGCCTGGATAAGTAGGCATCCAATAATCCGACATACTAGCCGTGTTGGACAGGCGTGGATCCATAACCGCCAGTTTAGCCCCTTTCATCTTGGCCTCAATGATCCGCTGGGCATGCGGGTTGAAATAGTGCCCGCTTTCCAGGTGCGCACTGATCAGCAAGATAAATTTGGCGTTGGTGTGATCAGGAGACGGACGGTCATATCCGTACCAGATATTGTAACCGAATCGAGCTCCGGAGCTGCAAATATTCGTATGACTATTATGTCCATCTACCCCCCATGCCTGAAGCACCCGGTTGGCATAACCTTCATGACCTGGGCGACCCACATGGTAAGCCACCTCATTATTTCTTTTCTCTTGAATAGCCTTACGGATCCGTGCGGCGATATCATCCAAAACTTCGTCCCAACTAACGCGCTCCCATTTACCCTCACCGCGTTCGCCCACTCGCTTCAATGGATAAAGGATTCGATCCGGGTCCGTGATCTGATTAATTGTAGCAGGCCCTTTGGCACAGTTGCGTCCACGGCTGCCCGGATGATAAGGATTCCCTTCAAATTTGCGGATCTGCTTAGTCTCCTTGTCCACATAAGCAGTCAAGCCACAGGCAGATTCACAGTTAAAACAGGTAGTAGGAATGATCTGATAATGTTTTTTTGTCATTTTCGGCCAGTCTTTGGCCTCGTATTCCACCCAATCATCCCATTTATCAGGCGGCGGAAATTTAGTCAATTTGCCCTCTTCCGTTAGGCGAGGTTCAGGCTCCGGTCCTTTTTTACTTAAATCAGGGATCAGCCTCAATTTTTCGGCCATCCGTTCTATGATGGATCTTTTCTTTTGATTCATAGCTATCGATTTTTTTGCATCAGACAAGCTGAATTTTCTGAGGTGCTTCCACCCAAATGTGTTCTGTGATGTAAATTCCGATCAATACCAAAGCGCCGGCAACGGCCAATACCAAAGCGTTACTTCCCATAAAAATCGCCAGTACAAGAGGCAGGATATTCCCGAGCAGTATGGCTCCAAAGTAGAAGCGGTTGCGATATCTTCCCTTCGTGATCATTTTCACTACCCGCTTGGCCTCTACAGTAGGATGGGTAGTCGTCAATTCAAACAAAACAGTGAGCAGGTTGAAAGCAATAGCAACGATCATTACATTTTTTAACAAATTGGACCATCCCACAGCAGCTGGTGCGATCAGAGCTACCAAAGTAAAAATAGCCGCACCGGCCATAAAGGCATGTACCAACATGTGCATGGCCAGAGAAGGAGACTGCCAAAAGTCGCGTCCCTTAGCCTGAGCAAACAGGAAGGCCGTATAAATAGCCGTAATGACTGCAAAAACAGCGGTGAGTGTCCATACCAGCGTTTGTCCGGCCGTAACACCTAAAAACAGCAGTACCCCAGCCAGCGTCAATAAACCTCCATATACAGTGATAGTGTATCCACCTCGTACCAGCCAGGAATTCCATTGCGGACGCAACAGCACATTCAGGAAGCGATCCGGACGGTCCAGGTCCATGATCAGCAAAATACCAGTTGCACCAAGAAAGGCCAGGCCAATACCGATCCCCCACCATTGGGTCGTCGTGTTCAGTTCAGCCCATCCGGTGATCATAGCCAGGAACATCAGCAAGAAGGCTCCGGCAGAGATCGCTTTGGTGAGTACATAACCTGATACTTCCCAGCCCCACAGAACGCCTTTATCAGGAGCGTCGTAAATACGGCGAGGCTTGCCCATCAGCAAGTCAATTGATTTGGTGGTTCCGTTCTTAGCTACTTCACCTGCCTCAACGGCCTGTTGGTTGGCCTGCATTAAGGCATCCACTACGTCTCCGTTCGAGTAAGCCATTTTTTCAGCCGCTTTGGCATAATGTCCTACACCGCGCACCTGAGCACTCCAGAAGTAACTATCTGATTTTTCGGTAACCATGGGATTAAGCGAGGCTTCATCTCCGTCGATGTAAAACAGGTTAGGATTGGTTCCTTTCGCAGCCTTACGCACAGAAACCTGGTTGCGACCGAGTAAGGTAGAGATCTCCGAATTAGGATCATCCATATCTCCTGAAATGATCGCATGCTCCGGACATACATTCACACATGCAGGTTCCAGGCCGATGTCAATCCGATGCGCGCAGTAGTTACACTTGGCAGCCGTATGGTTGTTCGGATCAATATATAAGGCATCATAAGGACAGGCCTGCATACAGGACTTGCATCCAATACAGCGGTTTTTATCAAAATCTACAATTCCATCATCGCGAATGTATAAGGCTTCAACAGGACAGATCTCAACGCATGGGGCATCGGTACAGTGATTGCAACGCATTACCGAAAACAGGCGGCGAGTATGCGGGAACTCCCCTTTTTCTACCTGTTTTACCCAGGTTCTGTTAACCCCTACCGGCACATCATGTTCTGATTTACAGGCGGTCGTACATGCGTGACATCCAATACACTTACGGTTGTCTATTATAAATCCGTATTTCATCGGTGTCAGTTTTTAGAATATTCGTTTAGTAAAGTCCTCCAATATATGAATATTCTTTCATTTTTTCATACGACATCTGTCTATTGTTTTGGATACCGACAATGATTTATATCATTAAATTAGGGTGAGGTTCGTCAAGGCTTGCTTTTGATATTGGTTTGCACCGCTCTTTTTGACCAGAAATCTGCTGCCTTTTCGGAATTTGCTTTGAAATATTCTACCGCTGCATGGACGTCGAGGAAGAAGTTTTTAGAACCAATTTTATCGACCAATCCATATTTTTGGAGGGTATCTCTAACGGGGCCGCGGACGCCGGCCAGGTACAACAGAATTTCCCGGTTTTTCAAAAAGGACATCACATCTTTTAGTTCATGGATACCGCTTGAATCGATATTTGTAATACTACTGGCATCCAGAACAAACACCTTCAATTCTTTCCCTTGCCGGGTCACCAAATCCTCAATTCCTTCTCTGAAAGGTGCTGCATTACCGAAGAAAAGTTGTGAGTCAAAGCGATAGACGAGCACTTCATCCTGCTGGGTAGCTTCTTCGAATCGGTCTATATTTCGGTAGCTGCTGCTTTCGGGAAGCTTGCCCAGCACGGCGACATGCGGGCGAGAGGTTTTATAAATGATCTGGGCAATGGAAAGAACAACGCCAAGGGCGATCCCAATCTGTATGCCCAGGAACAAGGTAGCCAGGAAAGTAACGATCAGGGTTAAAAAATCTTTCCGATCCTGAAACCATAAAGCCCTGGCTTCTTTAAAGTTAATCAGACTGGTAACGGCCATCACAATAATAGACCCGAGGATGGCTTTGGGAAGGTAAAAAAACAAGGGCATCAAAAACAGCAATGTAAGCGAGATAATAACAGCTGCAACCACAGAAGACAGGCCTGATTTAGCTCCTGACTCGTCATTTATAGCCGAGCGAGTAAAGCTCCCTGTAGTTGGAAAAGACTGGAAAAAGGCGCCGCCAATCTTGGTGATCCCCAAGGCGATGAGTTCCTGGTTTGGAAGAACTCTGTATGACTTGTGTTTTATCTCGATCATCTTCGCAATAGCAAGTGATTCAATAAAACTGATCACACAAATGGTCAAAGCCAGGGGGAACATTTGCCTGACCGTCCCCAAACTCAAATCAGGAACACTAAAACTTGGAAGACCTGCCGGAATGGCTCCCACAATAGCCACCCCTTGCTGATCTAGCTGAAACTGCCATACTATGAAAATGCCAATGACCACTGCCAGTAAAGACCCAGGTATGGATCTATTGATTTTCTTAATAAGATAAATAAAGAGGATACCGCCCAGGCCTATCCAAAGCGTAGGATAGTGAATTTCTCCAATATGCTGAAAAAGGCTACCAATAACCTCATGAAGGCGATTGCTTCGAGAAATATTAACGCCAAACAGATTTTTTAACTGGCTTAATCCAATAATAAAGGCAGCCGCTGATGTAAAGCCAGAGATTACTGGGTGGGATAAAAAGTTGATCAAAAAACCTAAACGGAAACTTCCTAAAAGGATTTGTATACCCCCTGCCATCAAAGCAGTGGTAATAGCCAAACTAATAAATAAGGGGGTTCCTGGTTCAGCAAACTCTGCAACACCGGTCAACACAAGCAAGGATACTAATGCTGTCGGCCCAACCGATAATTGGCGGGAGGTGCCAAAGAAGGCATATAAAAGTAAAGGTATAATGCCGGCATATAAACCATAAATGGGAGGCATTCCGGCCAGCAGGCCATAAGCCATCCCCTGAGGTACCAGCATTACAGCAACAGTTAACCCAGCCAAAAGGTCTCCACGTGCATCTTTTCTTTTATATTGAGGTAGCCATTCCAGTATAGGTACGAACTGACGGAGTTTCATAAGACTCGCTAATTGTTTTTGTTCGATAGCGAATTTATGAAAAAATGTTCATATGTTTTTTAAAGAAGCTTCAAAGAGTTAGAACAGCGGGCCGGCCCGCTGTTCTAACTCTTTGAAGCTTCTTTAAAACGTTCTTTTCTATAATCATTGGGCACCATACCTCTGCTATCGCAATACTTCTGATGCCGGGCTTCTGCCGTCCAGAAAGTACTTGCCGGTTCTAATTGAGTCTTCACATCATACTTCATTTCCTTCAACTCCCGGATCAGACGCTCAGAGATCAACTTCTGTTCTTCATTACGATAAAAAATAGATGAACGGTATTGCCCTCCCTTATCCGTTCGATCAATAGTAGGATCGTGGATCTCGAAGAACAAACGAGCCAGGGCCTCGAAGCTAGTCTTGTCGGCGTCAAAGGTGACTTCCACGGCTTCTGCATGGCCCGTTGTTTTGGAACATACGTCCTTGTAAGTTGGATTCGCTGTATGGCCACCGACATAGCCGACTCTGGTCGATACCACCCCTTCAGCCTGATTGAAAAAATACTCTTTACTCCAAAAGCAGCCGGAAGCAAAAACTGCCTGCTCAAGATTTAACTTTTTTTTTCCATTTTTTCCCATTCTTCCTGTGGTATGAACTTCATCGAAAGGGAATTCACACAATGACGAGTATTTTTATCCGTAAAGCGCTCTCCTACAAACACATGCCCCAGATGCCCTCCGCAGTTATTGCACAGGATCTCCGTCCGGCGCCCATCCGCATCGGTTTCTCTTTTCACCGCTCCGGGGATTTCATCATCAAAGCTTGGCCAGCCACAGCCTGAGTCAAACTTGTCCTCCGAACGATACAAGGGCTCTTCGCACCGGCGGCATATGTATACCCCCGCTGCTTTATTGTTATTGTACTCTCCGGTATAAGGCATTTCTGTTCCTTTGTTGACTATGATCCTTTCTTCTTCGGGTGTGAGCTTGTTGAATTTCATGTTGTTCAATTTGAGTGGTTATGTGGTTTTATAGTTCGGGGTTTTATCACATCATGCTAGAGAATAACAAGCTGGTAAGGTATTCGGTTGTTAAGGAAAAGGTAAATTGTTTGAACCGCGGATTTTAGCGGATTCAGCGGATTTCACTGAATAGATTTTTACCCTTCAGGCAAAAATCGTTTCTGCGCCATCCCTTCAATCTGCGGAAATCCGCGGTTCAGAAAAATGTAAGTTCCCCCTGGAACCCTGAAACCCTAAAAGAAAAAACCACCTCCAAACATAAACCTAGCCTGCGCATCATCGCCTTTGAATATACCGAAGCTCAAAGTAGCCACATTGAATGGGCTGATAAACAAACCTCCACCTACACTGGTATGCCAAAGGTCGGAACCATCTCCTTCCAGCCATACCCGGCCGTAATCAAAACCACCGAAAGCCCCCAATACGAAAGGAACCGCCCGGTTTCGGGATACAAAAAACTGTATCCGCAGGTCGGTATTATGATAGAACGAAGACTGCCCCACAAATCGATCTCGCCGGTAACCTCGAATATTACTACCTGGGCCGACACCTCCCAGCATGGCTCCCTGGAAAAACTCGAATTTATTATTAAATACCTGCTTACCACCAATGCGGGTAGCCAACACCAGTATCCCTTTTCGATCCAGTCGTTGGTAAATAGAAAGGGCCGCCTCCAAATAAGGGAAGTTGCGACTGTTATCAACCAACTCCATTTTCCACCCTCCATTAATTTTCAAGCCTACACCCCGGCCGGGATACGCAACATTGTCTACATTATGATAGTCAAAAACCATTTTTAAGCCCAGGTATTGGACATCGTCAAAAATCTCGGGATTTAGTTCGTCTCCAACATCATCGATAAAGCGGCCGGAGGTACGGTCGATTTGGATATCTTCAAATTCAGGTCCGAAGGCAAAGTAGGAACTGTACTGCCTGCGCATCACCGCAGCGAAAAGGCGATATTCTCGCTGCCGGATTCGATGGAATTCGTCGCCATTATCCAGCTCCGTGTTAATGGTTTCATTACCCAATCCATAGAAATTAGATGTGTAAAGAGGTGTCCGGATCAGGGCATTAAGCTGCACATCCCATCGACCGAATACGTCAATAAAGTTACCATCGTATGCAAACCGAACGCCACCCGTACCTGCTGCGTATTGCAAACTCAGATTGTGATTACTGGAATAAGGTTCCTTTTTATAGCCGTAATTAAAAAAACTAGACAAGGCTCCCAGTAAAAGGCCATCATCAGGGTTGGCACTGAGGGTAGGCAGCAGGAAACCGTAATCCATTTCATAATGCTTATCCTTTCGATTATGCAAATTGTAAAAGGGGTTATCCGTTAATCTCAATCTGGTTTCAGAGCCTTTTTCCAAAACTCTATCTTCACTTAAAATGTCATAAACCACAGTTTTTTTACCACCCCCAACTTTTGACTCGTCGTAAAATTCATCTTCCCCCTCTCCTCCGATCAATCGGACCAAAGGTCCTTTTTGGGCAGAGCCGAACACCCGGAAAACGTCGTCGTCGTCCATAGTAAAAATCCGCACTTCCTTGGTTTCTCCTGCCAGGAAAGTTCGTTCATAGAGCAATTCCTGTTTATTCCCTTTTTTGCTTAAGGCGAACATCCTGACAATGGTCTGATCCTCTCCATTTCTTTCTATTTCTACTAACTCCCGGTCTGAAGTCCCCAGTATTTCCACATTTCTGGCATTTTCTAAGTACATCTTCCTGGCGATCTCCAAAATATTATCTCGTCTTTCCTTCAATTGGGACATCACGAAATCCCCATCCAGTTCCAGGAACTGAGCGGGCCAGTTTTCTTGAAAGGAATTCTCGATCACATCATCCGTCAGATTTTCCCGGATATGCCTGGCTTCGGCCTCCCAATCTTCCCAGCCTACGCCTGCCAAAAACGTAGGGTCAAAATATCGAGCCCCATAATTGGTCCATTTCACCGGTTTGCTGCCGTAATCCCGCAAGGGTTGAAGGGCCGGGGAAAACCGGCGTAAGGTACCTACCAACATACCGTCATACCGACTAAACGCCTGATCTCGATCGCGGGGAATGGGCCGGTAGATGTGTTTTTTACCATCTTCAAACTCCGCCCAGCGCCACTGATCGTCATGCCGGTCCCAATCTCCTATCACCACATCGAACAGGCGATTACGCACCACAAAACGATAATCCACCATATGATCCTGATCATCTCTAATATCCTCGAGCATATCCGGAGTGCTGATAATATTATCGGGCTTCCCAAAAAAATCGGCTTCTTTCCACACCTTCCCATCCGGGCGCTCTTCTACCAAATAAAGACCATCGCCATATCCATCATTATAAATACCAAGAGCCGGCTGCTTAGGCACGAAGTACAATTCCGGATTAGTGTGATAAACACCGACGGCATCTGCCAGAGGAGGGATAACATTGGCCGCCAGGGGGTGGGCAGCGCTAAAGTTGTCCTTAACCACATCCAGGATAAAAGTTTGATTTAATGGGTAGGGCACCGTCCGGGTCGCGTCCTTTTTCACGGATCGCATGGTATACTGTTCTTCCTTGTCATTTTCGAGGCGCAGGGAATTTGTCTGGTACCCTCCTCCCCTTTTTACCGGCCGGACGCCGCCTTTAAATTCATTCAGGTCCAACTGCGGTACGCTTATATCCTGTGCATAGGCTTCCCGGTAATGCACGCCCCAGATTTTTTTACCCAATCCTTTTTTCGAATAATCGCGATCCGTAACCGGCACGCTTAGTGCCTGCCCGTCTTCAATAATTGAAAAAGCAGAGCTATCTACAGAAGGACCTTTTAATTTAGGTAAGGCCTCTTTTATTTTTTTACGAAAAACCAGTTTCCCAATTTCATCACTTCCTTCGGCCGTCCAGAACTGGACCCAAACAGCCCCATCCTCATAAACCAATAATTCTGAAATCCCTTCTTTCCCATATGAAAAATCGGAGCCCTCTCCCCTGCGGGTAGCGCTTTTCTTTGATCCTGAGCCGCTGACGATAAAGGACTGCCCCCCTCTTTCGATGTATTGAAGGCTGTGTTCGTGGCCGGATGCAAAAATAAAATGGCCGTTTTTACGGGCAGTATTTAGTATGATGTCCCTGAATTCACTGTACTTCGGATGAGCAATATCTTGTGAAGTACCGATGGCCGAACGAAAGAAAGGATAAATGGCCCCGATAAGAGGTAGCGGAATCCATAGGCTCTTATTAAGTGCGGTTAGTGGAAAAAGGTGTTCCCTAAAAGTGAAGCTGCCTCCGTGGGGCCCGTAGGTATATACCGGGTGGTGCATGGCCACCACTATATTTTTATTGCGACTGCCTTTTAGCATTTCCTCAAATTGTAGAGCAAAAACCGAGCGGCTTTTCACTTCGCAGCCCTCATTGATCTCGGGTTCACCATCCCAATTTTCCAAAAACCATTGAGAATCCAGCAAAACAAGTACCAGGTCTTTTCGAAGTTCAATTTCTGCCGGGTCTCCACAACCTGGATTAGGTTCCATGACATTATTCCTGTCCAGGTAATCGTCCAAAAAATCTTCCTGCTCTTCCAGGCCATCCACCCCATAGCCGTACCAATCATGATTACCGGCTATAAAATGAACGCGCCCCTTAAAATCCTTGACGGCATCCATCTGAACTTTTAGCTTGTATTCATCCAGTTTTCTTTCTTCTGCTTTTAAAGGATCTTTATCAGAAGGCATGCCGTTCCAATAAATATTATCCCCCAGAAAAACAACGGTCACCTCCTTTGGATCGGCCTCCTGCTGAAGCTTTATCTCCAATAGCCGAACAGCAGGCAACTCTTTGTTGTACTCGGCTCCCCCTGCATCTCCAATAAAGTAAAGCTTGTGAACAATCTTTTGGTCCGGAAGCAAGTCGTTTGCCCAGTTTTGAGTCTCTTTGGATACGTGAATCTGATAATTAGCGCAGGCATTGAGAAAAACCACGCCTAAAAGGGCTATCAGCTTAAAAGTATGTTTCATTGATGCCTATGAGTTTAGAAACTGAATAGATTAGAAGGATGGGCGAACGCCCATCCTTCTAATCTATTCAAGATACAACAATCCTAAACAAAACAAAAAAGACCTCTTCGGGATGAAGAGGTCCTCAATTTTACACTCACTAGTTTATGAAACTTAAGCCGACGCTAAAAAAGATCTTATTAATTAAACCGTATGTTTACGGCATATATTGTATTCAATATGGCATCTTTTTGGATAATTTACAAAGTTTTTTATCCTTTCTCTACAAAAATGGAAATTATCTCGCATTAATGAAAGTTATTCACTATTAAATAAAATTTAAAAAATTTTCCAACCTTTTAAATTTTCTTAAATCTTTAGAAAAAAAAGAGACAATACCTTGAGAACCGCGCCTAATGCTGAAGAACGGACACTAATCAAAGGCTGCCTAAAGGGAAACCAAAGTGCGCAGATGAAGCTGTACAATAAGTACGTTCAGGCCATGTATAACATCGTTATTCGCATGCACCCTCATCCAATGGATGCAGAGGATATCCTCCAGGACAGTTTTGTAAAAGTCTTCCGAAACCTGTCTTCTTTCAATGGAGAGTCAACTCTCGGTGCCTGGATCAAACGAATTGTGATCAACACCTGCTTGAATTTTTTACGGAAAAATAAGCGTCTTAGTTTCATTCAAATGGAGGGCGCAGGAGAATTTTCGGAGGAAATGGAGGAAAAAGGTACCTCCATCGATATGGCAAGTATTCACCATGCCATAAAACAATTACCAGAAGGGTGCAGAGTCATTTTTTCCTTACACCTCTTGGAAGGATATCAACATAAGGAAATTGCAAAAATCCTCGATATCACAGAATCAACCTCCAAATCTCAATATCACCGGGCAAAACGCCTTCTGAGAAACCATTTAAAAAAAAGTGCGGTGGTGGGGTATAGTTCATAGTTCATAGTTGAAATAAATGAAGATGAGTTTTTTTGAAAAAAATATAAGAGACAACAGATCAGAGTTGGATCAAATTGAAATGCCGGATACAAAACGGATCTGGCAGGGCATCCAGCAGGAAATACAGGATGAGGATTCCAAAAGCCAGAATGGATGGAATATTTCCATCGGAAAATACTGGCAATGGAGTATAGCCGCATCAGTCTGCTTGCTGATAGTTGCGGTATTGGTTTTCCGTCAGGGACCTTCCTCCAGCCCGGATCAGGTTGACCTGGCCAGTTATTATCCCGAGCTGGCGGCTCAGCAGGATGAATATGTGCAGCTGATCCGACAAAAAGAAGCGGAGGTCAATATTGGAAAGCTGGATAAAGCCTCTTTTTCAGATATTTTTAAAGAATTGGAAATGCTGGATGACATCCATCAGGAAACCCTGCAGGATGTTCCCAAATACATCGATAATGAGCAATTGGTACGTACCCTCATTAGATATTATGAACAAAAAATTAAAATTCTCGAACGATTATCAAAAGAAGTAGAAAAACAACAATATCATGAGGAAAAAAATCACGAAAGAAGTCTTTAATATAGGTGTCGTCCTAACGGCCCTGCTTTTCCTGGGCCCCTGGGCCCTCGCGCAAAAAGATTATAATAAGGTATTCGAAAAGTCCTTCAGTGGAATCAAGGATGTCAAGGTCAGCCACCGCCGGGGAGCTATTGAGGTGCTGCCTTCTACCAACGGCCAGATCTCCTACCGGGTGGAACTATCTTTCAAAGCAAACGAAGAGGTAGACGCTCAAAGTCTGATCAATCATTTTGAGATGGATGCTGATCAGGTAGGCAGCCGCCTGGATATACAGTCCGACCTGAACATCAAACGCTGGAATAGCCGGAATGGAAACGTGCGCATCGAGTTTTCAGATGGAGACAAAATTAAGGACATTAAAGAGGTGAAGGTCAAAATGCAGCTCTATGTGCCTTCTCTCGAATCCCTGTCGCTCCAAAACAAGTACGATGATATCATCATCGAAAAACCACTAGACGCCCATTTATCTGTCAATCTGTACAGCGGCCGGATTAAAGTCGCACAGCTCAGTAAAAATCTGAATTTGGAGATGAAGTACAGCAAAGGCTCGGTCGGCGATTTTAAAAACGGTGATTTTAAAATTTACGATTGTGACCTGCAATTCGGAAATGGTGGCCAGTTAACAGTCGAATCCAAGTATTCCGACATCGAACTCGGCATGCTCCAATCTCTAAATGCCGATACCTACGATGATGAGTATCGAATCGGCCAAATATCCGGCAATCTTACAATAGAAGACAAATATTCCGAATTTGAAATTGCCGGAGCCGGCAATACCCGACTGGATATTTACGACAGCGATATAGAATTAGAACGGGCTAAGGCCTTGCAGGTAAAAAGCAAGTATTCCAGCTTCCGACTGGGCACCGTAGAAGATCTTGACTTTGAACTGTCGTACGACGATGAAGTAAAGGTAAAAGAACTTGGCAGCCTATCCTCCATGGAATCCAAATATACGAATTATGAGATCCGGCAGCTCCACAAATCTATCAAAATGGGTTCTCACGACGATGATCTTCGTGTAGAAGCTATAAGCAAAACCTTCTCTGGATTTTCCCTGGAAGGCAAGTATACCAGTGTGGACCTGACAATCGACCCTGCTGTTGTCTTTCGGGTCGATTCCTACACGAAATATGGGAAATTTAATTTCCCGGATGATCGCTTCGAAGCTACCTTTTACAAAGAAAAAAATAGCGAATTAGAATTGAAGGGCGCTGTGAAAGGCGCCGGCGAAAGCAGTCCGCTGGTGAAGATTAATGGGCATGATTGTCAGATTAGTATTAAATAGGAAGGGCGAAGGGCGAGGGGCGAATATTTCTATTTTCGACCTTCGCCCTTCAACCTTCAACCTTCGCCCTTCGTCCTTCGACCTTCAACCCTCGCCCTTCCCTCATTTTTTTAAAAACATTTTTATCCAAAATGCCGGTTTCACGATCTGCTCTCTCAAATTAAAATCCGTGTACATACCGGTGATGACGTTCACCACTTTCTGGTTGCCGGCGATGATGTTGGCAATGGCATTCACCAGAAACGGATAACTGGCCATGCGCTGCATTTTATAACTTAACTTCATTTCGGAACCCAGTACCCTTTTTATCCGTACATCATAGGCTTTCATAAAAGCAGCCGAAAAGTCATTTTTCAGTAAACACTGTTCGGCCTGCTCGGCAGCGATGAATCCACTGTAAAAGGCATTGCCGATGCCCTCGCCGGTCAGCGGATCGATCAGGTGCCCGGCATCGCCTACCAACATGAAGTGGTCACCTGAAATCACCCGGGTTTTGGAACCAAGCGGCAAGCCATAGCCCGCCACCTTACCGATCCTTTCCGCCCCTTCAAAACGATCTTTGAACTTGGGATGCTCTTCAACGATAAAGTCCAACATTTTACGCAGGTTCACCTTCCGTTTTTTGACGATATCACTGCGCATACCCACGCCTACATTGGCCTCTCCGTTGGGCAATGGAAAGATCCAGAAATACCCCGGCGTTAATTCTTTGACAAAATGAAGTTCAATGAAATTATCGGAATGGAGTCCTTTTACATTTTTATAATAGGCCCGAACCGCACCGGCATGATGATTGAGATCTTTCTCCAGGCCGGCTTGTTTTCGGCTGAAGGTGGAATGTGCGCCACTAGCGTCAATAAGGATCTTGCAATCAACTTGTAATTTTCCTTCCTCATCCGATAGTCTGTATCCCCTTTCGGATCGTTCTATTGCTGAAATGGCCGTTTCCAGGTGCAGATCAATATTGTCTCGCCTTTTGACTTCTTCCACTAAAAAGTTATCAAACTCCAGTCTTTTCGACACATAACCCGGCGCGGCATCCCGATGCTTGTTGTAATTCTGTTTAAAAGGTAGTGCGATGGCCTTTCCATTGGGAGAAACGAAGGTCAGTCCCCACACGTCTGTCTGTTCTGCCTGCGCATCAAAACGTTTGAGAATCTGCGGGTCCAGGCGATTCATCAAGGTAGTCACCTTTCCACTGATCGCATCTCCGCAAACTTTATCTCTCGGAAAGGCTGCCTTATCGATCAGCACACATGGAATTCCCATGTAGCTTAGTTTTAAGGCAGTGGCTGTCCCGCCGGGTCCGGCGCCGATGATGCATACGTCTGTTTCTATCATAAATCTTATTTAAGAAAAGCTGATGGACCGACCTTAATATTTGGCCTAAAATATATACTAAAAGCTTGATGAAATCGAAAAAACAGCTGTTTTTTCGATTTCATCAAGCTTTTAAATATTATTTAGGCGATGAGGGGCCGTTAGGTCCCTCATCGCCTACTAAAAAAAGTAAGCGGTTAAAGCATTACGCTTTAACCGCCAAACTTATTATCCCTATTCGAGTTATCAGCTGTATCGATTCTTTAACTGCATAGGGCAGTATATCTCTTATGGCAAAAGGTTACTTTTTGTTTACAATTATTTAACACAAATATAAAATAATATGCATGAGGAGGAAATTTTTTGGAAAAAAAATATCGAAAAGCCATGCCTAATCCAACTAATTCCTTTCAATCCCTACACAATTATTTCTTTATATTGTAAAGAAATTAAGTGTATGAAAAACTCACTTCTATTATTCCTCATCTGTATATTTTTAATAAACATTCACGCTCATGCCCAAACCAAATGGGACATCACCGAATCCAAAGCCCTCGAAACCGAGTCACTGGAAGTTTCCCTCACAGAAGGCACCTGGATCAGCGTAGATGTTTCACCCGATGGCCAAAACATGCTGTTTGACTTACTGGGGCACATCTATCAAATGCCCATCGAAGGAGGTACTGCCACAGCTTTGACGGAAGGGCGCTCCTGGAATGTTTTCCCACGTTACAGTCCCGACGGCACTCACATCGCCTTTACTTCCGACCGCTCAGGTAGCTGGGATATCTGGATATTGAATCCAGCGGAAGATAGCCTTCGTAATTTGTCCAAGATGACAGAGCCAGTCGTTCAGCCAGGCTGGAGTGCAGATGGTCAATCCATTTATGGCACCACCTTAGAGCAATCGGCCAAAAATGCCTCTTATCGATTTTCTCTAATTGGTGGAAAACATAAACTCTATGAAGGCGGTGTATTTCAATCCATGAACCATTTTGTAGAACATACGGGTAAAAACCTGGTCTTTTTTGAGCACAATGACCAAAACCTCTTTCAAAGTGGATCCCGCATTAAGACTTATGATCTGGAAAGTGGAGAAATCGATGTATACATCCAGCGCCCGGGCGGAGCTTTTAACCCTACTCTTTCCCCTAATGGACAATACCTCGCATACGGGCACCGCTCAGAAACCGGCACCGAAATGATCCTCCATAATCTGGCCACAAGAGAAGAAAAAGTGCTCGTCACCGGCCTGGACAGAGACCATCAGGATTACAAACCTTACTACCAGGGCGTGCAGGCCAATTTCTCCTGGCACCCTAACAATCAGGAAGTTTTCTATAGTAAAAATGGAAAAATATATGCGGTTAATGTCGAGAGCGGCGAGGAAAGAAACATTCCATTCTCAACGACAGTCAATCGGAAGCTCGACAAAACCATTCTTTTCCCAGTGCCCGTTCCGCAAGGAGATGTCAAAACGCTTGCTCATCGCTGGGCCCACCGAACGGCCGAAGGCATCTTGTTTGAAAGCCTGGGCGACATCTATCTGCAAAAAGGAAATGATCGAAGGCAGCTCACCGACACGGATGCCCATGAAACCAGCCCGGTTTTCAACTCTGCAAACAATAATATATACTATGCTAGCTGGACGGATGAGGGACTGGGAGGCATCTACCGTCAGCCCCTTAATGGAGGAGCCGCTGTCCAACTCACCAGTATTCCATCCCAATACGGTGGCCTGGCAATATCTCCGGATGGAAACCAGCTGGCCTTTTTTCGCGGCAAGGGTGACATTAGAATGGGCAGTGCTACTTTGGAAGAGCAAAGTCAATTTGAATTGATCATTCTCAGGAATGGTGAAGAGCAAAAAGTAACTGATATCGCCGGTTCTGAAAATTTTGCTTCCCGCCTACCCTTAACTGCCACTTTCAGTCCTGATGGAGATCATTTGTATTATACCGAATTCATCGAAGACAAATTGCATCTTCAGCGTATTCGTACAGATGGTTTTGAGAAAAAAACGGTGTATGATTTTCCACATGCGGTATCTGCAATAGTCTCCAAGGACCTGAAATGGGTCACTTATCGAGAGTATCACCGAAGTTTTCTGACGCCTATGGATTTTATGGGTAAAACGGTGAGTGTGTCGGCATTTGATAATCAGGGATATTCCGTACGGCTGGACACTCTGGATGGGCCCTACCTTAGTTTTCCGGATGCAGAGCACGTCGGATGGGTAAGAGCAGGTAAATATTATGAAAAGCCCATCACGGATATTTTAAATAAGCAAGAGACAGCACCCGAAGTCACTGAATTGAGCTTTTCTTACGAGTCAGCCCAAGCTGCAAGCACCATTGCGTTAACCAACGTCAGGGTTTTGACTATGAACGAATCGAAGGAAACTTTGGACAGGGCCACCATCCTTATTGAAAACAACCGGATTGCTGCTATTAGCAGAAGGGTGCGTATTCCCGCTGGTGCAAAAGTGTATGATCTGAGAGGACATACTGTTATGCCGGGCATGGTGGATGCACATGCACATTATGGAACTTTACTTTCTCAGTTCAATGTCATTGAAAAGCGACTACCTGGCCTTGAAAGTGCGTTGGCCCATGGTGTAACCACGATGTATGAACTATACGGCACCGCCGAAAAAGATGCCTGGGTAATGGACATGCTAAGAGCCGGGAAAATAGACGGCCCTCGATTATTTACAGTGGCTTCTCCTGTTTTCGGTATGCGCTTTTTCCGTCCTAAATTATATCGCCCGATTCAATCTATTGCCGATGCCAGGGAGGTAGTCCGATACAACCAGGAAGTCGGCGCCACTGCTTTAAAGGATTATGCCCAATTCAAACGTTCTGAGCGACACATGCTGGCTACTGCCGCCCGAGAAATGGGTATGAATGTGGTTTGTGAAACGGCTGGAAATTCACTGATGAACTGGACCCAGATGGTCGACGGCATGTCGGGTCTGGAGCACTCGATGGGAATTACGCCCTTGTATCAGGATATTGTGGAGATGTTCAAAGCTACCAATATAGGTATCACCCCTACCCTACTGGTTGTATACAACGGCCCGTCCGGACAAAGCTATTTCAATCAGCGAGAGCGGGTATGGGAGGATGAAAAACTACTCAATTTCGCACCCAAGGAATTTCTACTCACCTATCGTCGTACCAGTTTTTTCTGGCCCGAAGATCATTATGCTCCTGAAATGGCCACAGCCATGAAAAAGTTGTTCGATAATGGAGTATTGATCAATATGGGAGGGCACGGGCAGATGTTCGGCCTGGATGCCCACTGGGAAATGGAGCTTTTGGTACAGGGAGGCTTCTCGCCACTGGAAGCCATACAGTGTGCGACCATTAATGGCGCCAAATATCATGGAATCGATAAAGATCTGGGGTCACTGGAAGTAGGCAAGCTGGCAGATCTTGTTGTCCTGGAAAAAGATCCCAGCAATAACATCAAGAATACCCGGAGTATTAAGTATGTTATGAAAAACGGAGTGCTATATAACGGAATGGATGCCTCAAGGATCTATCCGGAGCCTAAAAAGAAAGGGAAAATGTACTTTTTTAGGTAAACTAAGATGGCCCCCGGCTGGGGGTGAAAATATTTTTAAATTTCAATGTTCGCAGCTACATAGGGCCATCTTAGTTTAAAAAATTTTAGAACGGTAATAATCCAATTACCTCTACATTAACAGTGGTAGAAGATTCCGCTCCAACCGAGATGTTCCCCAGGTTGATACTCAGAAGAGCATTGAGATCTAAACGGCCGGCCAGAGATAATTTCCCATCATTATCATCGTCATTATATCCGGCGAAAACGAGCTCGTAATCACCTTGTTGGAGGAAGCTTAATTGGTAGTCGCCATTGGCATCCACCAAGGCACTGGTTACCGAATTTTGGAATTCCACATCACCGGAAGTTTCGGTATTGCTGTTAAAGCTGCCTTTTTCGTAGGCATACACCACGATTTTTTCATAATTGGTATTGTTGCGATCGCAGTTACCTTCAATCATGCCGGCTTCGGCTTTGCTAACGAAGCGCAGACTATTTTCGAGGTCAGTGGATGAGCGCAATCGATAGTCGTCCTGGTTACTGCCGTCGTACATGATGGCCTTTCTAAGATCAAAATCAATGACTACTTCTGAAGTAGCATTGTCCATTACATCAAAGGCCCCATTCTTGACTACGATCTCTTCGGAAGTCTCGGTACCGGCATTAAGATCTATCTTAGATTGATCAGACTTTAGTACATAACAGCCCGGACTGTTGCCCGAATCGTCTGATTGATAGTCTAATACGAGGGAAATATTGTTGTAAGTACCGGCTTCCAATTCACCTAAGCCCAGGGCTTCGGTCTGGCCATTTTGAAGAGCCTTGATGTTGATGGTCTTTTTACCATAAAAACCATCATAAACTTCTCCATCCACTTTTACCTCCGCCACGGTAACGAAAACCGCCTCTACGTCGGGGTCATCGATGGGCGCATCCGTAATTTCGATTCTCAGATCACCTTTTAAATCTTCATTCGGATCGTTTTCATCCTCACAGTTAAACAAACTCAAGGACAACAACATCAACAAGAACAAATTCAGGGATTTTTTCATAATTAGCATATTAGCTAGTTTTTGGTTAATAAATATGCTCAGGAGTTTCTCCAGAGTCCTGAAGAATCCTAAATCGAAAAAAACAAAGAATGTGTTTAGATTAAGTGTCGTGCAACAATAGTAGTTTCCTTGCCGGGATACGGCAAGAAAGCTGAATTAAGTCATGCTGCACTAGATTAAGCGTGTTGTGTACTTGACCGTCGGTTAGATATGGACGTCCAATTGAATGTTCGTTGATAGAACGGGAGCTACCCGGCAGATGTTTTATTTTAGTGCAGATTTTAACAAAATTACCATAAAAAAGGTATTTAAGATAAGAAGCCCCGCTGGGGCTCTAGGAAGTTTAGCAGGCGCTTTTGGGGTTGTGTAAAAAGTCCTTCGGCCTTTTTACACAACCTCCTAAACAAAATTTTCGGGGGTGGGTGAAAACGAGGAACGAGTTTTTACACAACCCCTTACCGATGTTTCGTCCCTCCGGGACTCTTTTAAAATAGGGCAATAGGGTAATTCAATAAGCTATTAGCGTCGCTGCGTTGCTATTCTCAATGTACTGGAGCCTCAGTTTTCATATGGCGAGACCTACCTCGGGGAGTCTAATACTTATTTTAATTCCGTTGGAACTACTCTGACTCTTTCTTTTCTTTTATTTCTGATGACTCGAAGCTCTACCTGTTTACCTATAAAATCCTCGTTCAGTTTTTTATGCAGATCATCGATGGTATTGAGGATCTCATTGTTGAAAGCAATAATCACATCTCCGGGCCGAAGCGCGGAATCATAGGCCGGGCCATGGGGTTCGACCTGCTGAATGAGCACGCCGGAAGCATTCTCTATCCCCAGATAATCCTGCATGCGCTTATTGATGCGAACGACCTGACCGGATATGCCGATATACCCGCGTCTGACTTTACCATCGATGATTAATTTGCCAACTACATACTGAACCAGATTGGAAGCAACCGCAAAGGATAGCCCCTGAGCCGGAAGGATGACCGCTGTATTAACCCCAATGACCTCTCCCCGGGAATTGACCAAAGGCCCACCCGAGTTACCGGGGTTCAGCGCGGCATCTGTCTGGATCACATCATCAATCAAGCGGCCCGATTCAGAGCGCAGGGTTCTGCCTAATGCACTGACCACTCCTGCCGTCAGGGAGTACTGAAAACCATAAGGGTTCCCGATAGCCACCGCAATTTGTCCGACCTGCAAGCGATCTGAATCAGCAAAACGAACAGAAGCCAGGTTTTCTCCATTAATCTGTAATACTGCCACATCGGTAGCCGGATCATTACCAATCAAACGGGCCTTAAACTCCCGTCCATCCTGCAGGCTTACGGAAATGGACCGGGCGCCGGTGACCACATGGCTATTCGTAACAACGAATCCATCACTGGATACGATAAAGCCCGAACCTGAGCCATTTTGATTCCGCCTTGGAGCTTGCCGTGCCGGACGACCAGGGTTCTCTACATTAATGTGCACCACTGCCTCACTAACCTTTTGGGCAACGCCCACTACCGTTTGGGAATAAGCATCTAAAAGCTCTCCATCCTTCATGTCGGACTGTTTGCCATTTTGTGGAGGAAAAGGGTCCTCGTTTGACAAATATTTTACCATAATGAATGTTTGTGTTCAATTATATGTTATTAGTAAACATCTCCAAGGAGGATTTGGATGCACAAAAAAAGGGGGGCTGTCTCATAACTCCTTCGTCGTTATGAGCAGCCCCATATGATTCTTTTTAAGGGGTGTTTTTTAGAGCCCGTCCGGGCTCTAAAAAACACCCCTTAAAGAAATATTAAAGGAAGTAAAACTAGTTATTCCCAAGGATAAGAGGCAATCCGTCCGAACCGCCGCCGCCTACAACAATAACTTTAGAGTTAGCGGAATTAGACAATTCGAGGGTCGCTTCGATACCTTTATCGCGCAAAATATTTTCAGACAAACTGGCGCTCAGGATACGGTTGGCATCCGCTTTGGCCTGTGCTTCGATGATCTTACGCTCGGCTTCTTTGCGCTCCTGATCGAGGATGTACTCATACTTCAGGGCCAATTGTTCCGCCTCGATCTTTTCTTCGATCGCGGTCTTCACCTTTTCTGGAAGTTCAATATCCCGTATTAAGGTAGCTCTTAATTCGACGTAGTTGTTAGAAAGTGTGTTTTTCAAATCTTCCTGAATTAAAGATTGTACCTCATCCCTTTTGGTAGAGTATAATTCTTCGGGAGTAAAGCGCCCGATAATATTCCGCACAGAAGCCCGCACCTCCGGTCTTACCAGAGAAGTCAGGAAATCTTGTCCGAACTGTTCGTGCAGGCCTCCGATTTTATCATAAGACGGATTCACCCGAACGGTGACATCCACTCTGATATTCAAACCATTACTGGAAAGCACTTCCATTTCTTCTTCCAATTGCACCTCTCTTACAGAGTACAAGTGCATATTGTTCCAGGGCGCAATGATATGAAATCCCGGCTGGTAAATATTTTCTTTGTCGAGCCCTCCGGCAAAACGACGGAAGAGTACCCCACGGTATCCGGGTTCAATGGTCAGGAAGGTTGCACTGGAGAACATAATGACGACTATCAGGATAAAAAAACCGATAATCCCGGTAGTGATCAACCTACCTTGAGATGGTTTACGATTATTTGTTTCGCTCATATTTTATTTTAATTTTTTTATGTAACAAATGAAGTAATGCTTATTGTTTAGCAAGGTCTTATTTACCTGGCATAAAAGCTAATTTCTGCTATTTCGATTAAAAATAACCATTGTATCGCTAAAAGCCTTATTTATTTCGACATATCTTCCGGGGGTGAAAGGCGAAAGGTATGGCTCCAATTACCTGCCAAGCAATTTTTTTCTGGAAATTCGACCTTCGACCTTCATCCTTCGACCTTTAACTTTCTAAAACCCTCTACTCTTTTTTTTGTTACATTTGCGAACACCAAAGAAATCGTATTTTTATGAAGAAACTAATTGTCGCAATTGCAATACTTACACTAATCTGGGCCTGTAGCAATTCCGAAGCAAACAATAAAGGTTCTGAAGCCTCTTCTGAGACTGCAGCCGCCAATGCCCCTAAAGAAATAGACGGTGAAAAGATTTATCGCCAAAATTGTGTTATTTGCCATGGTTTATACGGAGATATGGGTGCTAGTGGGGCCTTCAATCTGACTACTTCAGAACTAACTGTAGAGGAGCGCATCCAGGTCATTACCAATGGCCGAAACGCGATGACGAGTTTTAAAGCCCTCTTGAACGAAGAGAAAATTAAGGCCGTAGCAGAATATACGCTGGAGCTTAAAAAATAAAGACTTTGTCCAAAGAAAAACACATACTAGTAACCGGAGGAACAGGTTTTGTAGGATCCTATCTACTGCGATATCTATTGAGTCGGGGGTATTCTAATATCAGAGCTCTGAGACGGCCCCAAAGTTCTATGGATCTGGTAAGTGACATCCATTCGGACATTGAATGGGTTGATTGCGACATATTAGATATTATTGGACTGGAGGATGCCATGGAAGGCATTCAGCAAGTCTATCACAGTGCGGCGATCGTTTCATTTTTACCCTCCGAACGTGCCTATATGAGACAGGTCAATGTAGAAGGCACATCCAATGTGGTCAATCTGAGCCTCTCACAGGGTGTTGAAAAACTGCTCCACGTCAGTTCTATTGCAGCGATCGGGCGCAGAAAACAGGGGGTGACCATCTCTGAAAACTCCAATTGGGAACGTAGTCCGTTCAATAGCAAGTATGCCATTTCAAAACGGATGGCGGAACTGGAAGTCTGGCGAGGCGTCGCCGAAGGTCTCCATGCCAATATCATTAATCCTTCCATGATCCTGGGCGCCGGGCGCTGGAACGACGGGCCTCAGAAGTTTTTCAAAGTGGTGTGGGACGAAATTGCCTACTTCCCGAGAGGGACGAATGGCTTTGTGGATGTCCGGGATGTTGTCAGAATGATGGTACAGCTAATGGAAGAAGACATTTCCGGAGAACGAGTCATTGCCAGTGCTAATAGCCTTCCCTACCAAGAGCTAATGAGCCTCATTGCTCGTCACCTCAACAAAAAACCACCAGCCAAACCGCTTTCGCCGCTTCTAACCCATTTATTATGGAGAATGGAATGGCTCAAGTCAAAACTGTCGGGCCAGGCACCGAACGTCACCAAGGAAACGGCTCTCCATACCTCTCGCACTTTTTACTACGACCATTCCAAATCGAAGGAATTGCTCGATTTTGAATACCTCCCTATTGAAAAAACGATAGCAGATATTGCTCCTGCCTTTCTGGAAGCTAGTCAACATAATTTTGAAAGTAGGTTATTTCAGTTTGCCTGAAAAATTTGGGGTGACTCATGTTTTTCAGGCAGTTTTAATCTATTCCTACACCAAAGGTGTTTACTTAAGACCAAGACCAACAGCTAATTAGACAATATGACTGCGACTAATAATTTGATCAAAGAAGGGCATTTGGTAGAGGATATGTACGAAGATATGGGCATCAACAGAATTCCATATCAATCCCAATTGAGTTTTCGGCCCCTCATCCGTGAATTAGAAAAAAAAGCAAGCGGTAAAAATTCGGCCGAATCCATGCTGGCCGATTTGATTATCAGTAAAATAAAGGAGCACTCTTTATTTAACAAGCCTATTCCCGACCCCAGTCTGATAGAGGAGAATTGTGAAGTTTTTGATCTGTTGATCAGTAGTGTACTTCCACCTGCTCTTCGCCAAAGGGAACTGGCCAAAATGGTTTCCCCATTTGATTTTAATGCCTTTTACATTACACCTGCATTGAAGGAGCTTCTTACTTCGGAGCAGGTCAAAGTCTTTAAAGCCAAAGTTTCAGAAACAGAAATGGCTTGTACCATGATCGTTGGGTCCTGTAGTTTGATTCTAAACCAATTTTATGGTCAAAACCTGGATGTCACCCCACAGATCAGTTTTTACACGCGTGATAAAACATCAGGGCTTCACACGCACTATAAGCTCAATATGGTATTTGACTTTGTTGAAATCAAAAAACTCAAGCCGCTTCCTGAACTTTCTCAGGATCAGATCAACGAATTGCTGAGCAATATTTACGACACTGAGTTATGGCTCAAATACCTGCCGCCTGCCAACTTTGCTTTTGAAGGCTTTGTAATCGGTCATCTGACCGATATTACCTCTGAGCAAACCCTGTCTAACCTGAATTACCGATTGCTCCAGAAAAATGCGGTCTTACATCGTGAGAATATTGCAGAACTGGAAAAGCACATACAAAGTTATTTCCGCATGCCTGACCTTCGGCTGGGCCTGACCGCCATTGACTATCCACTTGAAAAATCAGTGGCCCATCGTTATAAGATCCGCTTTGATTTATTGTCGGACCAACATACCATTTTACTCAGTGAAAAAAACAAAAACTCTGTTTACGAAAAGGTATGTAAATACCGTGAAGTCTTACTCATAGAAGACCTCAATGCTTTGGAGCAAAAAACGCCTATAGAAGAGGACTTAATCCGTGCGGGCATCCAAAGTATCATTGTAGCTCCCCTTTTTAACAAAGATGAAAGGGTAATCGGGCTTTTGGAAATTGGGGCGCCAAAACCATTTCAACTCAACAGCTTTCTGGAAGTCAAATTCAAAGAATTGACGAGCCTGTTTTCTCTGGCGGTAGAACGCAGCCGCGATGAGATCAACAATCAGATCGAAGCAGTGATCCGGGAGCAGTTTACAGCCGTTCATCCCAGTGTGGAGTGGCGGTTTATCGAAGCTTCTTATAATCTTTTGGAAAAAAGAGAATCGGACAGCGTCAAGGCCTCCATGGAACCCATTATTTTTGATGCAGTATATCCTCTATATGGTCAGGCGGACATTGTCAGCTCGTCCAACAAACGAAATGCCGCTATTCAGGCTGATCTGACTGATAATCTGCAAAGAGCTAAAAAGCTTTTGGAAAAAAGCCTGAAAAACATAAATTTCCCGCTTGCAGGTCAGGCTTTAATGAAAATTAAGCAAGGCTTGGAGAATATCCACATAGAGTTCAGTTCCAGCGATGAGTCCCAACTGGTTGAACTTTTACAGAATGAGGTGCATCCTATTCTGGACTATATCCAAAAGCGATTCCCGGACATGGCTCCTGCCGTTTCCAACTATTTTGATTACCTGGATAAGGAACTGGGAATCGTATATAATCAACGGAAAGATTATGAGGATAGCGTGGCTATGATCAATAATACCATTGCTAATTATATTGAGGCTCAGCAAAAGGAAGCGCAACGCATACTCCCTCATTATTTTGAGAAATACAAAACCGATGGGGTTGAATACGATATTTATGTTGGGCAGTCCTTACTTAAGCGGGATCTTTTTTCAGAAATGCATCTGAGGAACCTCCGCCTTTGGCAGTTGGTGAATATGTGTGAAATCACGCGCATCGTAGAAGGGATGCAAAACGATTTGCCCGTTCCCTTAACCACCGCTCAGCTGATCTTTGCTTACAACACGCAATTGTCCATACGCTTTAGGATGGATGAAAAACAATTTGACGTGGATGGGGCCTACAACGTCCGCTACGAGATCCTGAAAAAACGCATCGATAAGGCGGTCATCGAAGGAACGGATGAGCGACTGACAGTAGCCGGAAAAATCGCCATCGTTTACCTTCAGGATAAAGACCGACAGGAGTACCTCGAATATTTTCAATACCTACAGCACGAAGGCCTGATCGGGGAAGAGATTGAGGATTTGAGGCTTGGAAAATTACAGGGCGTACAAGGCTTGAGAGCGCTCAGAGTGAGCGTAGTGATCTAATGGAAAGGGTGAAACCGAATTGGAGTGCTGATCTGGTTGATAAGATACAACAAAAATGGAGTGATGCCAGGCCCTCCTTCGTCCGCCTTAGGCCGATGCTGAGATGCTTTTCACGCCTGCGGCGTGAGGATGCTGGACGTTTGTTTATTACGAAATACATAGCACTAACTTTCTATTGGAGTTAAATCAACCGTTAGCATCCTGCGGCTGCAGGCCGCAATAGCATCTTAGCATCGGCCTAAGGCGGACGAAGGAGGGCCTAGCATCACTTATTATTTAGTTACGAGCAAAAAGGCGAGTTCAAAGCAAGCTATTACATCACATAGGCCCTGTAAATAATAACAAACAGGATCACAGATATCACCACCCCTATCATAAACAAGTTATAACAGATCCGCAATTGATAATATTTACGCCCCAGTGATTTTCCCAGAAAAAACAAATCGCGCTGGATAGAATTATCCAGGTTTTCCTCATCGCTGATGACATGATCCATCCCCTCCTGATATTGTTCGAAGCTCATTTTGTAGAAATTACCAAAAAAGAAGAGGTTAGACTTGCCGTTTTTTATGGTTTCCAGTGAGGTAGAGCCGCCCATCTTGATAGGGCGAGTGGCCAAAGTAGCAAAGATCATAGAGGCCAGGCAGGTAATTAGTAAAGTTCCTACCGGTATAGCCAACACCAGATCATCACTGATATAAGAAGCTGCCATTGGTACCGCTACGGTTACGATCAGGGCATTGACAGAGAGCATGATATTGGCCTTGTTATCTGCCAGATTACTCAAGTCAATGTGGTTGCGCAAGGCTGTTTTGAACATCATCTGGGCACTCTTACTGCCTTTGATCTTCCCATCTCCCACTGTATATTTAATCTTGTCTTTGCGCTCCTTTTTAGCGGTTTTCTTTAAAAATTTACGATTCTGCTCCTTTTTTTCTCCATAAAGGTTTTTGGCCACTTCCGTAAAGTATTCGTGTGAACTGACAAACTTATCGTTGAGTTCAAACCACTCAACATCGGTGAATGTCTTATTTTGGAACACCTCCCATTCATGACGCAATGCCGCCAATGAAACAGGGTAATTATCCATTCCCAGGCCCATCAGATCCGCATCCTTAATTACTTCTTCTAACTTGTTTTCAGGCTGTTTCCCGGGGATTGTGGCGTTAATGCAATTAAGCACTATTTCTTTTTTGCCCTCCTCATACCCATGTTCCTCGAGAAATTCTCTGGCAA
Source organism: Bacteroidia bacterium (assembly GCA_030430845.1). Taxonomy (GTDB): domain Bacteria; phylum Bacteroidota; class Bacteroidia; order Chitinophagales; family Saprospiraceae; genus JANQPA01. The sequence continues at coordinate 44,914 of JAUIKE010000038.1, forward strand.
TCCTTTTACTAACCTGCTCATGCCCTTCGTATACTTCCACGAATCCGATGTCATGAAATAGAGCTGCTAGTTCCAATATTTCCATTTCCTCCTCCGAAAATGCCAGCTCCTGGCCAATATCCAAAGCCGCGCTGCGAACAGCCAAAGCATGCTGCAGATTGTGAAAAATATGGTCCTTAGTCAAGCCCTCCCTTAAAAGACGCATGACGTATTGTTCGGCTGATGCAACTACAGATACAGATTTATTAATCATGCATGTTCTTTTTTTCCAATGAGAATTATTACTAAATATAAGTTTTCAGACCTTAAGAACAAACTCTTTCACAATATATTCGAAGGTCGAAGGGCGAAAGTCGAATACACAAACTTCAACCCTCGACCTTCCCCCTTCGACCTTCGTCCTATTCTTTCAAAAGAGGATCTTCTCTTACCTCTAATGTTTGAGTATAGGTTTTATCCCCAATTTTTAACATCACTTTATACACTCCCGGTCCGGCCTTCGACAAACGGTATTCTTCAGGAATGTCCAGTTTGAAAAACCCGGTCGTTACTCCCTGAACGATCCGCCGCTTTTCATACACATCACCCGCTTCCTTAAAACGCTCGTAAGCTCTTCTGAGTGAATTAGACCCCAGCTCAGCGATGTAATCCTGGAGCATCTTGTCCAGCTTGGCTTCCTGCTCCGGAGTATATGGCCGAACATCAAACTCGAAGTCCCAAAAATATTGGTGGATACCCGGCCCGGCTTCCTCAAGAGAAATCGTCCGCTTTTTGGTTCCTTTTAAATTGCTGATGACCAGTTCTGCATTTTTATCCGTTTCTCCCAGGTAAAATGCTACCCTGGCCCTGTTTTCAAACTCTGCCCTTGGAACAGAGGAAGTATTGACAATGGTTGCCGGATTATCTCCGGCAAACCAGAAATGCCCTCTCTGGCCTCCACGACTGACATTTTCCCAGAGGGTTGCCTGGCCTTGTTCGAACAGATATCCTTCTGAATTCATCTTTTCCGGCGTCATTTCCTGTAGTGGGCTGATATCATCCATTATCCAAATACTACGTCCATGGGTTCCTACGATCAGGTCATTGTCCCGTGGATGGATTTTAATGTCATATACCGAAACGGTAGGTAGGTTATTCTTCAAACGCTGCCACTTTTGACCGCCGTTGATGGTGAACCAAACCCCTGTTTCGGTTCCGATAAACAGCAAATTGGGGTTTTTATGATCTTCTCTGATCACCCTCACAACTTCCCCTTCCGGCAGATTAGCTCGCAAGCTGGTCCAGGTCCGCCCGAAATCGGTTGTTTTATATACCCAGGTACCAAAGTTGTCGCTCCGGTGCCCGTCAAAAGTAACATAAGCCGTGGCTTGATCAAAATGTGAAGCCTCGATTCGGCTCACCCAAAGGCTATCCGGCACATCGGGAATCGCCTGGCGCACATTTTTCCAACTACCTCCACCATTTTGAGTCAGTTGAACATTCCCGTCGTCTGTCCCAAGCCAGAGGATGTCCGCTGAAATAGGGGAAATTGACATGGTGCTGGCCGCACAGTGGGTTTCCGCCCCTGTATTGTCAGGGGTGACCCCGCCGCTCAGTCCTTCTTTACTCTTTCGAGGATGATTGGTGCTCAAATCAGGACTGATGATCTTCCAGGAGTGACCTTTATCTGTTGACTTGAAAAGATAATTTCCGGCAGCAAAAAGCGTATTGGGGTCATGGGGTGATATACGAAATGGAGCCGTCCAATTATACCGGATCTCCAAATCCGTAGCTGTAGCCATCTCTTTATAATTGACAATGGTCTCTTTTGTGGGACTGATCCTGGTCTGACGGTGCGTGACCGGATCATAATGGAAAAAACTACCGTTTTCAGCTGAAGTAAAAACATCCTTCCAATTACTTGGATCCGAAAACACATATTGTCCGTCCCCCCAATGCAATTTCCAGGCATGATCGGTGAGTATCCCTCGGGCATCCCGTGCGAAACTAGCGATGCCATACATACCGTTGTCCTGTAAGCCTCCATACACATAATAAGGATCCCGCATATCGTAGCCAATGCGATAAAATTGCGCAATGGCCAGATTGTCCAGCAAAAAGAAGTGCTCACCATGATCGTGTGTCAGCGAAACGCCTTTATCCGCTCCCATGTAGTAGCGGTCTTTGTTGGAGGGGTCGAGCCACATAGCATGGAAGTCACCATGGATCTCCTGATCTTCGCTGCCGTTGCGGATGGTTTTGCCGCCATCCTCAGAAACCATGAAGCGGGTAGTTAACAAATAAACTCTTTGATCATCAATTGGATTGATACGGATCTGGCTGTAATAGAAAGGCCGGTTATTATAAGTATTAACGTAAGTCCAGGTCTTGCCGGCATCTTCTGATCTGTATACTCCCGAACCTGGTTTCGACAAATCTCCTGTCTGCTCGGCTTCAACCAAAGCCATAAGCACATTTGGGTTGGAGCGTGAAATGGCCAGGCCAATACGCCCGGTAGGGCCGGCAGGTAAGCCATTCGTCAGTTTTGTCCAGTTCCGCCCGCCGTTGGTTGTTTTGTAGATACCGCCGTTTTCTCCACCGGAATGAAAATGCCAGGGAAGGCGTCGGCGGTGGTACATGGCTACATACATCACCCTCGGGTTATTGGGATCCACAATGAGGTCGGTACAGCCCGTTTTTCCGTCATCCGGCAGGCCATTCGTCAGTTTTTCCCAGCTTTTTCCTCCATCTCCGGTAACGAATAAGCCCCGATCTCCGGAATACCCCCATAAATGACCGGTAGCGCACACGCAGGCTTCGTCTTCATCCTTCGGATTGAGTACCACCCGAGCAATCGCATGGGTATTTTCCAGGCCCAAATGGGTAAAGGATTCTCCTCCATCTGTAGAGCGGTACACCCCATTGCCCCAGGATACACTATTGCGGTTGTTCGCCTCTCCGGTGCCGACCCAAATGATATCGGGATTCTGCTGATTAACGGCGATGTCTCCGATAGAAGCCGTTTCGTAATCATCAAAAATGGGCGTCCAGGAATTCCCGGCATTCACTGATTTGAATACGCCTCCTGAGGCGGTAGCCAAAAATATTTTGGTAAAATCCGTGTCCAATGCCTCGATGTCCACAATTCGGCCGCCCTGGTTAGCCGGACCGATGTTGCGCCATTTGAGGTTTGCAATAGCCTGTTCGAGGCTTGGTTGGGAATAGGACGTAATAGAAATAAGCAGAGAAAAAATAAAAAATAAAGCTCTTTTCATGATTAGAAGTTTTTTGCAGTCTGAATCGCGGATTTCCGCGGATTGTAAGGATTTTACAGAAATCATTGTACCCTGCGGGCAAAATGCTTTCGGTGCCCTCCGCTAAATTGGCAGAATTCTGCGGTTCTAACTGAAATTTAACAAATGCCCCCAAATAACCGAAGGAACTCCTTACGAATTCTAAAATAAAGAACACTGGCCCGATCTATAATACGGTCAAGATAGTGAATACATTAAAAAACTGCCGGCAGCACTATTAGCCACCGACAGTTTGTTTTTTTATAGTTGTCAGTCCACCCTGAACCCTGAACTATTAACTATGAACCAACATCACTGATTTACCTCTGTTTTGGCAAAAATACCCGGTTCTGGATTCGGGGCATTCGCATTAGAGGTCAATTCGTTACTGGAATAGGGCAAGCGTTCAGGTAAAGCACTGGCTGTAGGTGTATTCCGCGGCACAGCTGGGGCGATATCGCTATCTCCTTTACGCCAGCGACGAATATCGTCGAAAGGCAAGAAAGACATATAGCCGGAGACGTACTTTTCTTCCATAATTTCACGCAACAAGGCTCGATCGGGATCAATGCCGTCTGGGTTTTCAATACCTCCGTTTGCAAAATCATCCATCGTGAAGGCCTCATAGGTCAGAGGATCACCGGAGAAATTACTGTTAATCCAGCCGCCGCCGCTCAAATAAGTCCGGAACTCATTCAGTCGTTGCAGGCCTACAGAAGCTCCCTGGCTTCTAAAGCCGGCCTCTGCCAGGATCAAATGGTTCTCACGGAAAGTAATGATCGGCATAGGTTCATTCTCATTTACAACCCCAAGGTTACCGGAGGCGGAGTTATCAACGATCGCATAGTAATTTGCCCTGGCCGTTTCATCGGTCTTGGCATGATTGCGAGAGCCGGCATTATTGGGATCCAGTAAGCTTTCCATGAAAGCATTCCGAGAGCCCATATCACCGGCCCGGCTGCCGTTAATGATTTCCCAGAAAGTATTTTTAGTGCCGGCCACTCCAGCTTCACCACTTGGAACGTAGCGCAAGTCATTGGCAGCATCTGCAATACCACTTTGGGCAGCCGTATAAGCGCCGCTGTAATCTCTGAGGTACATATAAAACCTCGCCTTTAAGGTATTGGCCGCAGCAATCCACCTGGCAGCATTTCCTCCAAAATAAATATCCTCTCCAAGAGCACGAGATCCTCCACTGTTCAGGTCCGAAATCCCGGAATCGATTAGCTGGATCAAGCTGTTAAATACAGCCATCTGGCTGTCGAACACCGGATCCGGAAACTCGGTGTTTACTGCCTGTGAATACGGTATATTGCCATGATAGGCAGCTATGGTGCCCATTAAATTAGCTTCCAATACTTTTGCTATCCCCGTCAGCAAGCCATCGCCGGCTGCTTGTTCCTGGATAAAACGCAATTGCGGCAAAGCGTTCACATAAGCTCTCTCCCAGGTGGAAATAGACTCTTCCGCCGTCAGGTTGTAAGAATAAATATTCAGATATAATGACTGGTAGGCCACAAACTGGCCTGAGTACAGGCCGGATATGCGCATTAAGTGACCACATTGCACCAATACATTCGCCACCTGAGCTCCAGGCAACACGGAGGAAGGCACAATCTGATCCGCTGTCAAAGAGTTCGGGTTTTTGTCGACTCCATCGACCAGTTCTTCACAACTCCAAAACATGATAATGATGAAAAACAATACTATCTTTTTCATAAATAGTTCTTTTTAGAAATTTAAAGCTTTAGTTCTTCTTTTAGGGGTTGTGTGAAAACTCGTTCCTCGTTTTCACACAGCCCCCATTAAAAGTTAGCTTTCAATCCAAAGACCCAAGACTTGGTACCCGGATTGGTGAAATATTCGATACCTAAACCATTGGTTACCCCGTCCACATTTGTTTCAGGATCAATACCAACTACATTTGTCCAAAGCGCCAGGTTACGGCCGGTTAAGGTCAGGGTAACATTGCTTAAGGCAATTTTATCCTTCAACCAATTACTTTTCAGACGATAGCTCAGAGATACTTCACGCAACCTGGTCCAGGTGGCCTCCGGGAATAACAGGTCATAAACGACCCCAGAACCAAAGCCACCACCACGAGTGGTATACCATGCCTCATCCAGCAGCACCGGGCCAGCGCCCCAATCATATATATTCCCTCTTATAGTCGTTCCTGTAGCAAAAGTTTCTCCATTAACATTTTTGAGTGGTTGCGTTAGGGTCACCTCATTACCCGTATCGCCATGTGTTCCGATGGCATACAACACGATCCGGGTACGGTCGGCGAATACGCCACCCTGAGAGTGTTCGATCAGCGTATTAAGCGTGAAGTTCTTCCAGCTCACTTCAAAACCGGCACCTCCTCTCCATTTAGCGTTCGGATCGCCAATGTATCCCAGTTCAGTAGAAACCGTAGGAAAACCATTGTCATCCAGTATAATATCTCCATTGGCATCCCTAACAGATACCGTGCCCCAAAGCGCGCCAAACGGGCGTCCCGCAATCGCATTGGAACTTACCGTGGAGGAGCCTGACAACTCAATGATATCAACTCCTTGCAATTCCAGCACTTTATTGCGGTTGCGGTTAAAGTTGGCAAAAAGGTTGATGTTCCAATCCTTGGATTCTAATAACTGATAGGTCAGATCCAACTCGATCCCTTTATTTTCCATTCTACCTCCGTTGGTGTAAATAACGTCAACGCCGGAAGAAGGCGTTGCAGGAAGGTCAAAGATCAGGTCTTTGATCTCATTCTGATAATAGGTAAAGGTCAGGCCTAATTTGTCGCGGAACAATCTCAGGTCCGCTCCGATCTCCCACTCTGTTTTGATTTCAGGCAGAATGTTAGGGTTCCCCTGGTCGTCATCCAGTCTAAAACCTCCCCCCAGGCGAGCCACTTGCAACTCATCCGAATAGGTGCTGTAGTTAAAGCCAGTCTCTGCCACCACATCCCGACGGTGAGGATCGGGGGCCACACCCACCTGCCCCCAGGAAGCTCTCAGCTTACCAAAAGTCAGCCAGTTGAGCTCAGGGAATAAGCGATCCTTGAACTGCCAGGCCAAGTCAACGGAAGGATAAAAGAAGGTGCCGTCCACTGAAGAGGCCGCTTCGCCGGTATATGATCCATTAATGAATAATTCATCAAACAAATCGAAATTCAGAATGACGAAACCACGGTTGGAGCGGATATTGCGCTGCGTACGACTGACGACGGTGGCCCCCGGATCTGTATTCAGATCAAAGGTACGCTGACGAGAGTTCACTGCAAAGCCGGTAAGGTTCGTTGAGTTGAATTGCCGCTGACGGTCATTCAGGTTAAATCCAAGCGTTGCGTTCAAACCAATTTGGCTGGTTAATTTGAAACTTCCTCGTGCTATACCATCCAGGTTGAGCTCTGTGCGATCTATAATATCTTCAACAAAAACCCCAGGGCTGCGGTCAGAGGCACTGTACTGTGGAAAGAAATAGATACGGTAGTCCTTATAATCATCGATACCTCCTCGCAGGGTCAATCTCAACCAAGAGGTAGGATCTGCGTTGAACTCGGTAGCGAAAGTAAAGCGATCTACTTCTGAGCTACTTTCCTGCTCAAAAGCCGTCCAAAGTGGGTTGTTATAGGTTGGGTTGCCGGTTTCTCCTCTGGAACGACGGTAAGAGCGGTGGCGCAGAGGAGTGATCTCTCCGGAAGGCGACACATAATCTCCTATATAGTCAGAGTTGTCAAAATCCGGAGGCGTACGGAGTAAGCCCAGGTAAAAACCACTCACATTCGAGTTTTGCTGGATCCTGTTGGACTGCGTACCTACATAAGAGGAGTTAAATTCAGTGCTCAGCCAATCATTAAAACGGTATTTGGCATTAAAACGAGCATTATAGCGATCGTAGTCACTATTTTTAATAATCCCTTCCTGATTCAAAGCTCCCATACTAACAAAGAAAGTCCCTTTATCTCCACCTCCGGAAAAAGAAATATTATGCTGGGCGAAGTGTCCATTCTGGAATACGTCATCAAAGTTACTATCGGTGTAGATCGCTGTGGAATTCTTTTGGGTAATGGGATAATACTCTGTCCCATCGGCTGCCCGGAAGAAACCTCCGGCAAGGTTCACTGCGTCCGGCCCGCCGGATCGATCAGCAATCTTATCTCCCCAGGCGTCTCGTGCATTGTTGACCCAACGCCCCCCACTACCTTGACCGAAAGAGGTTTGGAGAGGATGTTTGATATTGATCTCATCAATGGAGTAAGAAAAGTCGTACCCGACTTTCAATCCTCCTGCTGCCCCTTTTTTAGTCGTGATAACGATGACCCCATTCGCTGCTCTGGATCCCCATAAAGAACCGGCAGAGGCTCCCTTCAGGACCTGAATAGACTCAATATCCGCAGGGTTGATGTCATTCAGGCGCGATTGTTGGGAAACACCCCCGAAGGAGCCACCGGTAACATTGTTTCCTCCCCCAAAGATGGTTTCGTTACTAATCGGTACTCCATCTACGATGATAAGAGGAGAACCATCTCCCTTAATGGTGTTAGCCCCGCGAATCTGAATATTGGAACCTGCACCGGGATCTCCATTGGCCCTGATGATACGAACACCAGCGGCTTTACCGGACAGGGCATTGATCACCCCTGTTTCGCCAGAGCGCAGCACATCGTCGGTATTCACGACCGAGGCGGTAGAGCCGAGTTCATCCCGTTTCACTTCAAAGCCGAGTGCACTGACAACTACTTCATCCAATATCTCGGCATCTTCTAACATGGTAATATTGATGGTCGTTCGATCACCAACCGTTTCTGTAATGGTTTGATATCCGATAAAGCTGAATATCAGTACAGCATCATTTCCGTCCACCTGGAGGGAGTAAGTACCATCAAAGTCAGAGGTAGTACCTCTTGTGGTACCCTCAATGATGATACTGGCACCGATGACAGCTTCTCCGCTGTTATCCTTAACGGTGCCTGTAACGGTCTTTTGTGCAGTCGCCATAAAACTCATGGCCAGAAAGCACAATAAAAAAGTCATGCTTAGCTTCATAATAGCTACGTTTTGTTGATTTGAACTAAAAAATCACCAAATAGGGGTCGAAGTGGCCTCTCGGCTTGCTTCAACAACCCAATAATATGTTGTGAGATGATTCATTAGGAAGACGAAACAGAAGTTTGCTCTTCCTTCTGAAGCAAAAACATTACCAAACTTGACAAATAGTTAAAAACTGAAAATCAGCCGCTTAACTGTATGAGCACTGAAAAATTCTGGATGGAATGGCTCTGTAAGACCGTATAAACTATTGGTGGGAAAGAAAAGACGAAACTTATCCGTTCTCCATCGAAGGTTTAACACGCATTCTTCAGGTATTCCTTAAATGATATAAGAAATGATCTCAAAAAAACGCACAAAAGCTTCGACTAGCTTTTCTAATTACAGATTTAGTGAAGAAACAGTCGATATCGGGCGAAATATACGTATTTCCTTAGTTCCTGCAAGATTTTTGCCACTTTTTTATCGAGGTCCTACAGAAACTCAAAACAATTGACAAGGGAAGTCTTTTTTATGCCTTATTATATTCTTCAAGGCTAGCCCTGTTCACTGCCGGATTGGGAGTTCACGTAAAAACTGCCGATAGCACATTTAGCTACCGGCAGTTTGGCTTTTTATAGTTCTCAGTCCACCATGAAATATGAACTATGAACTAATATCACTGATTCACCTCTGTTTTGGCAAAAATACCCGGTTCCGGGTTCGGGGCATTCGCGTTAGAGGTGAGTTCGTTACTGGAATAAGGCAAGCGTTCAGGTAAAGCGTTGGCTGTAGGCGTATTCCGTGGTACAGCTGGTGCGATATCGCTATCACCTTTACGCCAGCGACGAATATCATCGAAAGGCAAGAAAGACATATAGCCGGAGACGTACTTTTCTTCCATAATTTCACGTAACAAGGCTCGATCGGGATCAATGCCGTCCGGATTTTCAATACCCCCGTTTGCAAAATCATCCATTGAGAAGGCCTCATAAGTCAGAGGATCGCTGGAGAAATTACTGTTGATCCAGCCGCCGCCACTCAAATAGGCACGGAATTCATTTAAGCGCTGAAGACCGACTGTAGCTCCCTGAGATCTAAAACCCGCCTCTGCCAGGATCATATGGTTTTCACGGAAAGTAACGATCGGCATGGGTTCGTTTTCATTGATCGCGCCCATATTGGCTGCTGCGGAAGTTTCATCAATAGCATAATAATTGGCTCTGGCTGTTTCATCCGTTTTAGCATGATTACGAGAATCCGCATTGTTGGGATCTATGAGGCTTTCCATAAAGGATCCGCTATGCCCCATATCCCCTGCACGGCTACCATTGATAATTTCCCAGAAAGTGTTTTTGGTACCAGCAACGCCGGCCTCTCCGGTAGGAACATACAGCAGGTCATTGGCAGCATCTGCAATACCATTTTGTGCTGCTGAATAAGCGCTGCTATAATCTCTCAAATACATATAAAATCTTGCTTTAAGTGTATTAGCCGCAGCAACCCACTTAGCGGCATCTCCGCCAAAATAAATATCCTCACTCAGCGAACGGGAACCACCGCTGTTTAAATCCGAAATGCCGGAATCCAAAAGAGTAATTAAGCTATTGAACACCCCAACCTGGCTATCAAAAACGGGATCCGGAAATTCTGTATTAACAGCCTGTGAGTATGGAACATTACCATGATAACTGGCAATGGTACCCATCAAATTAGCCTCTAGTACTTTGGCAATCCCCGTCAGGAGCCCGTCTCCGGCAGCTTGTTCCTGAATAAAACGCAATTGCGGTAAAGCATTTACATAGGCTCGCTCCCAGGTAGAAATGGACTCTTCCGCCGTCAGGTTGTAAGAGTAAATATTCAGATATAATGACTGGTAGGCAATAAATTGCCCTGAATAAAGTCCGGAAATACGCATCAAGTGACCAGACTGAACCAGTATATTGGCCACCTGAGCACCAGGTAAAACGGACGAAGGTACGATCTGATCTGCAGTCAACGAATTAGGGTTCTTATCGACTCCGTCGACCAGTTCTTCACACCCCATGAAAACTATAATGAGAAAAAACAATAATATCTTTTTCATAAAAATTTCTTTTAAAAAATTTAAAGCTTTAGTTCTCCTTCTCTTAGAAGGTAGAAAGTAAAAGGACCACTGCCAGTATCTAATAATTAGCACTAGAAGCTATCTTTCTACTTTCAACTTTCTACCATTAAAAGTTAGCTTTCAGGCCAAATATCCAAGACTTGGTACCCGGATTGGTGAAATAATCGATACCCAA
>JAUIKE010000266.1 GCA_030430845.1 Bacteroidia bacterium
CCCACCCCAGATAATTTTGTTTTGGAGGTGGTTTAAAGAAAAAAACGAAGTTTTTTTCTTTAAACCACCTCCAAAAAATATATTATTGGTTGTGTGAAAAGGCCGAAGGACTTTTTACACAACCCCTCGCCAGCCAATAGTATTTCTTTAAGGGGTATTTTTTTAAGCCCGGACGGGCTCTAAAAAACACCTCTTAAAAAGAATCATATGGGGTTGCTCATAAGGACGAAGGAGTTATGAGACAGCCTCGTTTAAGTTACTTTCCTTACTTTTCTAGAAACAATATAGTTTAATTATTACATTTATCGAAAGCTGAAAAATTATTACATATGAACTCCCGGCTTCTAAGGTCAAGGAGCCAAAACAAATAGATTACTTTGCCGAACCGTATTGCCATAAAAGTCAAATCTGCTGCCGAGCGCATGATCAGAAAAGAACATCCATGGGTGTTCGATGAAAGCATTATCAAACAAAGTTCAGAAGGGAATGCCGGCGACCTGGCTATCATTTATGATCAAAAGAAAAATAAGCTGATGGCTATTGGGCTATACGACCCCTTTTCTCCCATTCGGATCAAAGTTTTGCAGTTCAAAAAACCAGCTACCATTAATGAGGAATGGTTTTCCCATAAGATACAGAAGGCTTATCAAAAAAGAAAGCCGCTTTTAGAGACGGATACAAATAGTTTACGGCTGGTATATGGAGAAAATGACGGCCTGCCGGGCCTGGTGGCCGATGTGTATGCGGAGGTGTTGGTTGTCAAGCTGTATTCTTTCATTTGGCTCCCCTATCTAAAAAAGATTCAGCCTATTCTGCTAGAAGTTAGCGGAGCAGATGTCTTAGTACTCCGGCTGAGTCGTCAGTTGCAAAGTAAACCGGAGCATCTTCATGGACTTTATGATGGCCAGGTCTTATTTGGTGAATTAAAAGAAGAAGAAGTTGTTTTTAAAGAACACGGCCTGCGATTCCGCGCCAATCCTGTTAAGGGGCACAAAACCGGTTATTTTCTCGACCACCGCCATAACCGAAAAAGAGTGGGCGATCTAGCCAGAGGCCGGCAAGTATTAGATGTATTCGCCTATGCCGGAGGTTTTTCGGTTCATGCATTAGCCGGCGGCGCCAAAGAAGTGGTCAGCCTGGATATCAGTGCGCAGGCTTTGGAAATGGCCCGCAAGAATGTCCGGCTAAATTTTGGTGAGCAAGCTGCCCATCAGATCCTGGCAGTAGATGCTTTTGAAGGGATGGAAAATCTGCTCAGGAAGAAAAAGCAATTTGATTTGATTGTTATTGATCCGCCGTCTTTTGCCAAGCGGGCAGAGGAGCGGGAGCGAGCCATCGAACAATACCGCCGCTTAACAGAGCTAGGCCTCCAATTAATCCGGAAGGGTGGCATTTTGGTGATGGCCTCCTGTTCCAGCCGGGTCAGCGCCGATGATTTCTTCCAAACTGTCCTGAACAGCGCCCAGGCGTCCGGTCGTTCTTTCACAGAAATGGAGCGCAGGCTCCACGATGTGGACCATCCCATTGGTTTTCCCGAAGGAGCCTACCTAAAATGTATTTATTTGCAATTTTAAACCAGCTGTAGTTCTTCTTTATTGGCTTCCAGAACGGGGATGATGAAGTCAATCAACTCGCGTAGTTCCCAGCCCAGCATTTCGGCACCTTTGCGGCATTCCTCCCGGTCGACGGAGGCGGCGAAAGAAGCGGTTTTAAATTTTTTCAATACGGATTTGGCCTTCAAGCCTTCGATTTTAGTAGGGCGGATCAAAGCGGAAGCTACGATAAAGCCGGTCAGCTCATCGGCGGCCACGATGCATTTATCCAGCATGCTGTTTCTGGGGACATTCCATTTGGTATAGTGCCCCGCGACCGCATGTGCGATTTCGTCTTCTCCTTGTTCCCGCAGTTTTTCGACGATCACATTCGGATGTTGATCCGGATATTTTTCATAATCGGCATCGTGTAAGAGGCCGGTGACGGCGAATTTTTCTTCATCTTCTCCAAAATGTTTGGCCATGGCCTCCATGACCAGTTCGACGGTGCGGGCATGCCGCAGCAGGGATTCTCCTTCGGTAAGGCTTTCGAGTAATTGACGAGCTTCTGAACGGTTCATTTGTTTATTTTTATTCAGCAAAAAATAGTAAAACCCGGGCAATTTCAAAATAGCTATTCAGCTTATTTTTCTGAAATCGTCGGCAATTCCCTGATATGCAGCTTGTTTTCGAGGCAATCTAACATATACCGAGCCACGTTTTTTCGGCTGATGATAAAACCAGGCCTTGGTTCCTTATTGAAACTAACGATGATTTCTTTTTTCTTTTTCCCATTCGATAATCCGGCCGGCCTCAGGGTGGTGTAATTGAGTTTTGAACTTTTAAGTATTTCCTCATGCCGTTCATGATCTTCGTAAGGAAAGCGAATGTTGCTGTTGCGGATCAACAGACGGAACCAACTTGGCAGTTCAGTAAAGGTCTCATTGGCTCCCCAGGCAGAAATGGTAAGAATCCGATCTATATTTTGCTCAGGCATCACTTCAACCAGTTGGCTGATGGTGTTAGAGACTAAAGTCTTGGGGGAGCGGAGGCTAGCCCATGGCCAATCGGACTGGCGCGAGACGTTTAGGGCGACCAGCACGGCCTGGCAGTCCTGGATGGCTTTACGAATCAGGTCCTGATCGGAAGGAAATCCCTGGAAGAGTTGAAGGCGGTCGTGCTTTGTTTTCACTTTGGATACATCTCTGACGATGGCATTGACCTGATGCCCTCTATCCAAGGCTTGTTTTAGTATATGTTTTCCGGTGCGGCCGGTGGCTCCGAGGAGAAGTAACTTCATGATGGTTTAATAAAATTGTCCGGTTTCTAAATTTCTTTTGACTTCGTTGTAAGGTTTGAGTATCCCGTGCATGCTTACCCAAATTCCTGAGTTGAGAACCTGTGCTCCTCCAATAGCGACGCCCAGGTTGACGGGAGCGTCAGAATTGTAGAATCTTTCGGGGCGCATGGCTCCGGTGAGGATGATTAATTGATCCGGAATTTTTTCATCCAGAAAGGCGGCCGTTTCGAGAATGGTATCGGTACCGTGGGTAATGATGTTTTTGGTGAAGCCTTTTTCCTTGATGAGCTGGGCGAGTCGGGCTCGATCCTCGGCCGTTATTTCGAGGCTATCTTTTTGGAAGGCAGTTTCGACAGAGTAGGAGAATGAGGGGTTTAATTTTTCCAGTATGCGGGGTATGGCCGGCTCGCCGAATTCGAAGGCCCAACCTTTGGTGCTATGGGGGTAATCCTTATCGATGGTACCGCCGGTTTGGATGAATAGGAGGTGCATTTGTTTTTTTCTTCAATGATAAGAAAAAAGTATTACGATTTCGGCTTTCAGTTTACAAGTATTCATCCAGATCTCCCAGCGGGAGGTCGTCATCGGGGTCCTTATCATCTGGAGAAACGCCAGGTGGGTTGAACAAGCCCCAACGGTCAATGATGTAATCCCAGGCATCGAAAGAGTTTACCCAATCAACGAAAAGTAAACGAAATTCTTCTATTTCATCGGGGATGAGGTCGAGGTATTCTTTATGAGGAAAGCCGTCCATGGCCAGGCTATGCCGAAAGGTGAGGATATCCATGGCCGATTGTCGAATGAGTGCAGCGTTCTGCATTTTAATATCGTAGAGGCCGGCGCCTTCCGCTCCGGCGATCTTTGCGGGGATGAGGTATGCCTGGGTCAGCATATGTTGGATGGTTTCTTGCTGCAGCGGCTTATCCGGTTCAACGAGGGTGGAAATAGCATCCACCAGCTGAAGGATCTGGCCGGCTTTTTGGTAAATCGGCATTTTGCGGATACGGTTTCTGAAGGGATCTTTTTCGAACATTGTGAATGAGACTAGTGATAAAAAAATATTAGTGACAATCGAATTTGGTTTTTTTCCAGGAAATTTTCAAATGCCACTCTAAGGATGATGGAGGGAAGTTGAAAGTTATTATAATATTGTAGTTTTGAGGGAACTTTTTTTTGAACCTCTTAATAAGACCTCAAAGGTCTCGAGACCTTTGAGGTCCCTTTGCAGAATCTAAAAATCCTGGAGTCCCCATGGAAATATTCAAACAATTCACCTTCGATTCGGCCCACTGGCTGCCCAATGTGCCCGATGACCACAAATGCAAAAACATGCACGGCCATACCTACATTGTCCGCTTCTACGTCAAAGGAGCATTGGACCCGAAGCTGGGCTGGGTCATCGATTTCGCAGATCTGAAAAAAGTGTGGAAACCCCTCGAAAAAACCCTCGATCATAAATGCCTGAACGATATTCCGGAGCTGGAAAACCCCACGGCCGAAAACATCGCCATCTGGCTTTGGCGTAAAGTAAAGCCGCAACTGCCTGCTCTCTCCAGAATCGACCTGTCCGAAAACCCTTCTTCAGGGGTAATCTACAGAGGAGAGTTTGAGTGAAAATAAAAGCATTCGAACTGCTTTCATCGAACCATACCAATGACTGGAAGATTGAATAAAACAAGTTTTTTCTCGTAAAAACGTTACTTAATTGTTTTAGTCATCGTCAACAGATCATAAAAATATAAACCAATGAGAAAATTTTTGATTCTATTCCTGGCAGTTGCTTTCCTCAGCAGTTGTAATAAAAAACGCATTACAGAGCTGCAGCGAGAAGTCGAACTAAAGGATGAACAAATCGAACTACTCGAAGAAAGCGTCCGCAACTTGCAGACCACCAACGGCAGTTTGCTCGATCGTATGGCCGACCTTTCTATCGTTAATAAAGACGGAGCCGAGAGTATTAAAAAATCACTGGATAACATCAGTACTCAATATGGCTTCATTCAGGACTTAACCTCCAAAATACAATCAAAGGATTCCCTGAACCTGGCCCTGGTGATGAATCTGAAAAGATCCCTGGCCGATGTCAATGATGAAGATGTCCAAATTGAAGTAAAAGGCGGAGTCGTTTACGTCTCCATCTCCGACAAATTACTCTTTAGCTCCGGTAGCTCTAAAGTGACCAGCCGCGCCCGTGAGGTACTTGGCAAAGTGGCTCGGGTGATCAACGATCAGAGTGATGTTAATGTGATGGTAGAGGGGCATACCGATAATGTGCCCATTGCGACTTCCTGTACTAAAGATAACTGGGACCTGAGTGTTAAAAGAGCGACTTCCGTGGTCCGGATCCTTCAGACCGAGTATTTCGTTTCTCCGGAACGCCTGACTGCCGCCGGCCGAAGTGAATTTCTGCCTGTAGCTGATAACTCAAGCAATTCGGGCCGCAGCCTGAACAGGCGTACCGATATCATATTGACTCCAAAACTGGATCAATTCTTTAAATTGTTAGAGGCGCCGCCTTTGGCAGATTAAAAAAATGAAGGGATTGCCGGTTGTTGCCGGCAATCCCTTTATTTTTTCAGAAAAACCTTCCGTGCAGGGCGGATCATTTTACCGTCTATTTTCTGGATGACCAATTGATTGGCGACCCTGCCTTCACCGATCACGATTATGCCTTCTCCTTTTGAACCGGGTTTCAAACCTGGTAGCTTTTCCTTTAACATGTAAGAGACCTCTTGATTCGCATAGGATTCATTTTGCGGATACAGCTTAGCATTAATCTCAAAAAGTTTCGTTTCTGAATTAAAGTAAACTGACACCATGTCGATTCGAACCGGCACAGATTTTTTATCATATTTCTTGCTCTGAGCCTGAACGCCGACAACAAAACAAAGTAGAAATAAACCAAAAACTATTTTTTCCCTGGCCATTGAATGAAGATTTTATTTATTTTATCCTTAGGCTTAATACTTACGGACAATATATTACCTCTTAAACTCAGTCCATTCACCTAATTGGGTGATTTTAGTATCCCGACTCATTCCAACCCAGTATTTGTGGGTACTATAGGCGTCCACTAACACTATATTTTTTAAATTGCTAAAAATTTTCCTCAATCAACTAAATACGCTTTTTTATATGAAATACCTGCTTCGATCTTTTCTCTTGCTCTCATTCCTTGTTGTTGGGCTTTTTTCCTGCAATGTCACACAAAAAGTCAGTACCGATACCTCTATCGACTTTACCATACTACAGCTCAATGACGTATACGAAATCTCCCCGCTAGAAGGAGGAAAAGCCGGTGGCATGGCCCGTGTTGCCCATATCAGACAGGAATTACTAAAAGAAAACCCCAATACCATTTCGATGCTGGCCGGAGACTTTCTGAGTCCTTCTTTAATGGCTACTTTAAAGATGGATAACGGTGAACGAATTGCCGGCTTACAAATGGTGGAGACGCTTAACGCGATGGGAATGGACTATGTTACCTTCGGCAATCACGAATTTGACCTCAGCAGCCTAGAGACCTTACAGAAGCGAATTGATCAAAGCACCTTTGAATATACAGTCTGTAATGCTTTTATGGTAAAAGATGGAAAAACGATGCCTTTTACCCAAAAAATAAATGGAGAAGACCGCCCTGTGCCGACCTATATCATCCGCGAAATTAAAAACCCGGCCGGACAAAGCATGAAGCTCGGAATCATTGGCGTCGTCCTTCCGTTTAACCAGCAAGAATATGTTTCCTACACTGATGTTGAAGAAACTTTTAAATCTACGCTCGCCGAGTTAAAGCCTCAGGTAGACGTTGTGATAGGATTGACGCACCTGTCCATTGACCAGGATATGGATCTGGCCGGAAAAATTAGCGGGGTGCCCCTATTCATCGGCGGGCACGATCATGTTAATATGAAGCATAAGGTAAAAAACACCATAATTGCAAAAGCAGATGCCAATGCAAAAACCGTTTATATCCACCGCCTGCAATTTTTTCCCGCTACCAAAAAAGTAGTAATCAAATCCGAGATCAAAAAGGTCGATGATCAGATCCCCAATGAACCTAAAACACAGGCTGTTGTAGAAAAATGGTCGGGTAATGTCAATGATATTCTTGAAGACCAGGGCTACGAGCCCAACCGGAAATTGATGATTGCCGATACCCCTCTGGAATGTACCGAGTCAAAAATTCGTACCAAACAAACTAACTTTGGCAGCCTTACCACCAAGGCCATGGCCAATGCCTGGCCCGGAGGCGATATTTATCTCATTAACAGCGGTTCTATGCGATTGGATGACGACATCTCCGGTACCGTAGTGGAATATGATGTACTTCGCACCTTTCCTTTTGGAGGCGCCATCGTCAAAATGGACCTGAAAGGGGAGGTCGTCAATCAAATCCTGAACATTGGGCTTTTCGATAATAACGGAGAGGGTGGCTATTTCCAAATATTCAAAGTGACCGGAGAACGCGACAAATGGAAAATTAACGGCAAAGCATTGGATAAGAATAAAACCTACTCAGTCGTCCTTCCGGAATTTGTGGCCCAGGGCAGAGAAGCTAATCTTGAACTGCTTAGTGATTTTGATTATGAAAACAAAGATAGCTTTCAAATCAGTGGAAATACCGTCAAAAATGATGTCCGAAACATAGTCATTCAATTTATGCTCCAACTCAAAAAATAGTTTCGGATGAACGTTCCTCAAATCTCGGATTATACAAAATCAAGTTTTACGGCGCCCATTTCAGAGAATCGGGAAGCAACACATGATGTTTACGAAAAAGGTGATGGGCCGGTCGTGGTCATCATACAAGAACTACCAGGCATTGGTCAGGAGACACTACGCCTGGCCAATGCCTTCCTTAAAAAAGGATTCAAAGTGGTTATGCCGCATCTTTTCGGCCCATTAGGGAAAACCAGCATGGCCGGGAACCTCGTGCGGGTACTATGCATGCACAAGGAATTCCGCGTGCTATCTACCAACCAGAGTAGCCCTGTGGTTAACTGGCTCAAAGCCTTGTGCAGGCGCGTCAAAGAGCAGAATAAGGTAAATGGAGTTGGTGTTATCGGTATGTGTCTGACAGGGAATTTCGCTATTGCTCTCATGGCGGATGAAGCCGTTTTGGCAGGAGTAGCTTCTCAGCCCAGCCTTCCGATCCACAAGGGCTCCGGCCTTCACCTGAGCCAAGAGGAGATTGACACCATCAAAGGTCGTCTGGACGAGCATGGCCCCATGAAGGCTTTTCGCTTTGAAAAGGACGGCCTCTGCCCGGCGGCCAGGTTTGAAGCGCTGGATAAAACGTTTAATGGGGATGGGAAAAAACGGATTGAGTTGGAAACCCTGCCTGGAAAGGGGCACGCGGTGTTGACCATCCATTTTAATGATGAGCGTGGGCATCCGACCAAACAGGCCTTGGAAAAGGTGTTGGGCTATTTTTCAGAGAAGCTTAAATAAGCGTGAGTTGTTTATTTAGGCTTCTCTCTCAAACACACAAGTCATCCACGCTCTCCGGTATTGTTGGTCAATCTTCCTAAATCCCGATTTTTCCAGTCTTGTCTCAATTTTATCCACCGGATGAACGTAGGGTCGGAAAGGATCCTTTCTTAGCTTTTGAATGAGTACCCCCAATTGCTGAACAGCTTTGACCCACCATACATCCCGCGGCACCGTAAAAGCATACCATTTTCTAGCTTTTGCAGAAGAATAATCTACCAGATGCTCGTAATCCTCGTAGCAGCAGATCACCTTATCCAGGGTTACAATATCCGAAGATGGGACGTTTTCATGAAGATCCACAAAATCGCCAAGCATGGTTTTGACCCGATCTTTTAAATTTCTCTTTTCCACTTCATCGAGATAGGTTTTTAAATAGCCAGAGGAAAGGTCTATATGAGTTACCTGATCAATCCCCTCTTTGCACAATTCAAAAGTGATCTGCCCTACCCCACCCCCAATATCCAATAGCGTATTCCCCTCAATGGGCAGTTTCTTCAGAGAATTAATCATTGGCCGTGAGTTTTTTCGCACTCCTTTTTTCAGATACTGCTTCAATTGTTTTTGGGCCATTTTTTGGCCAAAAAAGTCATCGTACATCTTTTGACAGCAATCCTGGCTCATATTGTCTTATTTTTTAAGGTAAGATAGGGAAAAAAGACATGGGGTTGTGTAAAAAGTCCTTCGGCCTTTTTCCCCAACCAATAATATTCTTTTAGGAGGTTGTTTTAAGAAAAAAACTTCGTTTTTTTCTTAAAACAACCTC
>JAUIKE010000039.1 GCA_030430845.1 Bacteroidia bacterium
TTTTCACAGGCATCACCGGTATTGTCTCCATTCCCATCCAACTGGCTGGGATTCGGAATATCCGGGCAGTTATCCATTGAATTGGGCAAGCCGTCACCGTCTATATCTTCATCACAAAGATCGCCTATTCCATCCCCATCTAGATCCTCCTGGCCCGGATTAGAAGTAAACGGGCAGTTGTCCTCTGAATTGGGTATTCCGTCACCATCGCCATCAGCTGTGGGTTCGCAGACATCTCCTACGCCGTTCGCGTCGAGGTCATCCTGGCCAGGGTTCGCGAAAAATACGCAGTTATCCATGCTGTTCGGGACACCATCTCCATCCAGATCCTCATCACAAGCATCTCCAATACCATCTCCGTCCAAATCACTCTGGTCAGGGTTGGCTGACAGCGGACAATTATCTTCTGCATCCGGGATGCCGTCATCATCGGTATCGTTAAGAGGTGGACTGTCATCACTGCCGATGTTGAATTGCCAGCGAATGGTATCGGATAAAACATTCTTAAACTGATCACTTACGTTGGTCAAAGCGACCTCAACATTTTCCCCCCAATGTCCATTCACATTCCAGAGAGGACGAATAATAAGTGTTCTCTCGGAGCAGCCCAACTCTACAGGATAAACCTTCCCGCTCGTCAGGCTCCTGAATACCACGTTCTGGGGTCCCATATTATAACAATTCACTACCTCATCAAACGAGATCGAGATTACTTCTGAGGAGGACAGTTCTCCGTCGGCCGGCTCAGGGAGTCCAAAGACCTGGGGCGCTTCCCGGTCGATTCGGCCAGTGAGCACGCCTGAGAAAACATCGCCGTCACCATAATCTGCCCGCAAGCGCAGATCGTATTTTCCATCCTGCAGGTTAAGCACACTCCAATTCCCTACGGTTCCATCCGTCGCATCTGATAAGTCATCCGGCTGCCATTCGGCTCCCGTATTCCAGGCATAACTTCCGGTGAGCGCATACTGCAACTGGATTTTTTTCAAGCGATTTTTATCATAGCCCAGGAACCTCAGTAGCAGTTCATGGTCGTTGGTGCTGTTCACCAACCAATTATCAAAAGGCTTGGCAACGAGCAGGTCCGGGAAACTGCTCATAAACTGTACAGAAAGAGCAACCGTATCGGAGATGACCTCATCCTCACAACCGGAGGTTAGCACAAATTGTAGGCCATCATAATTCAAGGCTCGCGGGCCTCGCTCAACCGTCACCGTCGCCTTTCGATCAGCACCGGCTGCGATCGTGAAAGGAATCGGATTTTGAGCCTGGCTCCCGCCAATGGTGACTATAGCGCCTTCGGGATTAGAAGCCTGTAAAAATTGCAGAATATACGTCCGGGGTTCGTCGCTCTGGCTAATATTGCCCAGGCTCAATTGAAAGACGGCCTTTTCATTTTCGGGGACATTCTTTTGGAAATAGGAATCCGACTGTAATTGCAAGGACTCTCTAGGCTGAGTACCCGGCTCCCAGGGACAGGAACTCCGACCGCTAACCAGGCCAAAAACAGGCGTACCATAAACCGGGTCCTTTTTGATGTCCACACTGAAGAAGTCGCCCGGATCATCGTCTTTTAATTCAAATCCCGTGGTAGTGCTCGATAAAGCAGCTCCACTCACAGAACTCCCCACTTCAACCCGTAATTTGGTTTCTACGGAGCCCGACTGGCCCGAACCGGCTATGTCATAACCTGCTCCTAGTACGATGCTTTCTTCCATAAAAGCGACCACCTCCAAAGAGGCAGAAGCCTGAGAACTACTTGTGACAGAGGAGGCGTAGGTCGCCCCGGCGCTAAAAGAACGGTTTTCTATAAAGGTAGCGGCCTTTTTATTGGCCCGATTATTTTCGAGTACCTGCTTCCACACAGCCAGTTGATTGTTATAGATAGCGGCAGAGTCGGGATTATTTTCCAGGTAAAAATCACGTAGGCCGGCTAATTGAGGGATGAGTGTTGTTTGAATATGGTCTTCGGTATACATAAAGGTAGTGGCAAAACCATCATTTCCCATCACCAGATCGATATCCAGCTCAATTGAGCAAGTGGAGGGGTTGTAAGATAAAATATCTGCCTGGGCGTAGATCAGGTTCATGGCAGCCCCGACAAAGACATCTCCTTCTCCGCCGGTAATGTTTTCGTTATTAGAGGTCGAGAATTCCTGGGTGCTGGTAGTAGAAACGACCCACTCCGCATTCCCGGATACTCTTGCCCCTAGGCTTAAGGCGCCTCCGATGGTCCCCCAACTTTCATATTTGAGAGAGTAAAAATCGGGGCCGCTTTCAAATCGAGAACCCAGTTTGATCTCTTTTTTTACCGTAAGACTACCCTCTGCCTGGCCAAAGAGTCGGATGCCTAATTCGGTGGTATTTCCCTGATTGAAATAACTGTAGCTGGCATCGCCCGGAGGATCATGCAAGATCAGCAAGGGCATTTCAGGAAGAACGGTCGTGAAGGTTTGCTCCCGGGGGCGGATACCGGTAACCACCAGCGGCTCTGACCACTGGGCCGTTTCTTTGTCAACTGTGGCCACCAATTGCAGCAGCTTTTGGTGCGGGGCCACCAGATTGGGCAAGCCCGGAGTCATCTCGTAGGTAGCTCTTCCATTTTCTAAAAACAAAGTATCGACTTCATTGGCTTTATCGCCGGCTTCATCGAAAACGAGGACATAGCCTTCTGATACAGGGCAGGTTGCGGTACCAAAGGATTCCCTCACTTCAATATCCAGTAAATAAGATTCATTTTGAGCCACTACCGAAGCGCCTAACTGAGTACAATTATCCTGCGGCAGTCCAGTCACAATAATTTCAGGTGGCCGGCGATACACGAAATCC
Organism: Bacteroidia bacterium; assembly: GCA_030430845.1. Lineage (GTDB taxonomy): Bacteria > Bacteroidota > Bacteroidia > Chitinophagales > Saprospiraceae > JANQPA01. The sequence continues at coordinate 2,830 of JAUIKE010000039.1, forward strand.
TCTGTTTGGCCTTCATGGGTAAGATCTACTTCTTTGGTGTCAAAATAGCTGAGCACAGCATCCGGATCCACATTCAGGTCATTGGCGGGAAAAAAGTCAATGACCTCAACCAAATACTTCCTGGCCGGCAGGATGGCTTTGTAGTGACCGGCGCTATTGGTCAGGAACATGGTATCGATACAGCCTTCTCCCCCCATGCTGAGGGCTCTGATGGCCGCCATTCCAATAAAAATATCGCAGCCTCCCTTGATGTCGCCTTCGAGGAAGTTGGTTCGGGTGTCTTCAAAATTAACATTGGCTAGTTCTTCTTCTATCAGCAAACGCTGCTTACTTGGTACAAAGCTATGGCCTTCCAATCTCGGTTCGATGGTATAATGGCCACTTTCTTCTACCAGAAATTCGTAGTAGCCTTCGTCATTGGTTTTTACCCCTTTAAAAACATCATCCACCCAAATTTCTACTCCTCCGAAGCCGCAGGAAACTCCGTTCAAGCTCTGGTTGACATAACCGCTCACAATGTAGGAGGTGGTATCGTCGAAATTCAGGTTGATGTTGGGAAAATCGAGTTCCAGCAACTGTCCCTGGAAAGAGCCCGGATCAAAGGCATGATTCTCCTTAGAAGGCGTTATAGTGAAGCTGGCCTCCGTGTGATAATAGATCCTTCGAATATCGAATTGCCCGTTCTCGTCGGTAGAATCGCAATAGATCGTCCCGGCCGGGCTTTGATCAATGCTATCTTCCAAAACGGCGCACACTTCCACATTGGCGATGGGTAGCTGAGACAAGGGCGTGGCCACTTTTCCGCTGATACGCCCATTAGGCTGAGAGGAGCCTCTGGCCGACAAGCCGTATTCAATATCGTTTTTGACCCAGGTTACGGCATAATCATAGGTATAGCCGGGGATCAGGCTGGCATCACTATCCGTGTAGGAAGTGTCGGAAGCGCTATTAATGTTTAGGGTTACAATTTGCTCACCATTGCGGCGGATGATCACTTCATCGGTTTGGTCAGAGACATCATCCCAGCTAACCACCACTTTTTTAGGTTGCCCCACACTAGCGCGTGCTTCCCGGCCTGGTGTTGAGCCATAGACGCCGAGATAGGAAGAAGTATGCCCGCTCCAATCATCGGTATGGGTGAAAATGTAATAGGCATGGGTTTCATTAGGACCTACATTTTCATCTTTATAGGATCGGGACGTCCCCGACACGGTGGCGATAATGTTTTGGGGATCATCTTTCGCGATTTTATACTTGATATGCTTGTCGGGTATATTGGTGCCTTTATCCCAGCTGATCTTGATGCTGCCGTTTGAATATTCGGCTTTCCCATTTTTGGGGCGTTTGATCGCGCTAGTCGATACGGTTTTATTATAATTGCCGGTCGATTCACAGGAGGCTGCACAATTAAAAACGAATTGATTTCGGCCTTCAATTTTAATCGTCAGATAGTACTTGGCACTATTGCTGGGTCCTACCGCAAAAGAAAAAGAACCGTTGTTTTTACTTCCGGATACTCCGCCCATATAATACAAATAACTGTTTCGGAACACCCCGAAAATATATTTGTCGTTACATTGACAGGGGCCGTCGCTGTCAAAAGATGCTTTAATGCTGTAATCGCTGCCTCCGGCACTTATTTTGGGTCGCCAGGTTTGGGCATTCAGATGGAAAAAAGAAAAGAGGAATAAAAAGATAAAAAAGGCTTTTGAGTGATTTAGAATAGTTTTCATATTTCGACTGTTATGCTTTGGAAAAATCAGGTTCAATTGAGTGAAGAGGTCGGTTTCCAAAATGCGCCAAACAGGCTCGAAACACAAAAAACAAGGGGGGACAAATAGTGGACAAGAGAGTATTTTATAGATAAAGGTGGAGGCCAAATAGGCCTCCACCTTTATCTATAAGCTGCAGTTCCAGGCAGATTTATCAAAAATTCCTGCAGGCCTACATCGCTGGAGAGGTCCAATTTTTTGCGAAGGCGGTAGCGTGCTTTTTTGACGCCTTCATCCGAAATGTTCAGCAGGGTGGCAATTTCTTTACTGGACAGGTTCATCTTCAGCAGGCAGGTAAGGCGTTGTTCGGCGGGGCTGAGCCGGGTCACATGCCTGCGCAATTGTGCCAGAAAATCAGGGTGTACTTTTTCAAAGGTGGCCAGGAATTGCCGCCAGTCGTCATCCGATTGGATGTCACTTTGAATACTTCTTTCGAGCCGGCGGAGGCCAGACTTATCTGTCGCATGGGATTGCTCTTTCAGGTCCGTAATTTCTCCTTTGAGAGAAGCCAATAATTCATTTTTCCGACACAGCTGTAAGACCTGTGAGGCTAATTCGCGTTCGAGGCGTTCTTTTTCGAGGCGATTTTTTTCCAGTTCGGCTGCCTGGCGCAGGTGTCGTTCTTCTTCGAGGCGGCGTTCTCGTTTGCGACGCATAAATTGCATGTAGGCTAATAAAGCACCCAGTAAAAAAGTGGCCAGTAAGCCGATCGTGAGTAACCTACGCCGAAGCTGCCCGACTTGTATATCCTTGGCCAGCAAGGCTATTTCCTGATCCTTTTTTTCTATATTATAAATGAGCTGCAGTTCTTCCAGCTGCCGGGTTTTGGTAACGGAATCCAGGCTATCCTGGATCACATCAAATTTTTTGTAAAAGCTTAGAGCCAAATCAGGCCGGCCGCTTTGTTCGTATACTTTGTGATAGCCCTTGTACACGAGCCTCAGGGCGATGGGAGCGTCTATATCGGTAAAAAACCGTTCTGCCTTTTCTAACTCGGACAAGGCAGTTGAATATGCCCCTCTTTGGGTCAGTACCTCCGCTATTCCAATCTGGGCTTGGGCTACACTGTAAGTATCGTTTATTTCCTGATGTTGTTCAAATGCCTCCCGATACAACTTTAGCGCTTCCTCATACTGTCCATCCAGGAAAGCCAACTCCGCCAGGTTTTCTTTTGTCTGGGCCATCCCAAAGGGATCCTCTAACTGCCGGGCCAGGTCAAGTGCCTGCAGATAATTGTCTTTTGCCGCAGGAAAATTTTCCTGCAGCCGATACATGTAGCCCAGGTCTCTGAGGGCCTGAGATAAATAATAATTATCATTGGTTTTATGATAAAGGTCGATGGCTTTTTGTAAGTTCATCTGAGCATCCGTATAATGACCGGCAGTGGTTTGGACACTACCTAAAAAGCGATAAGAATCAGCCATCCGGTTTTGGTCATTGAGTTTTTCGTAAATGCGGAGGGACTGTAAAAAATTTCGGGCGGCCAGTTCATTTTGTCCTTTATACCGATAGATTTCTCCTTTCAAATTCAGTCCGAAAGCAATAAAACCTTCATTGGAGATGGACTCTGCCAGGGCAACAAATTTATCCAGCCATACCAGGGAGCTGTCATACATGCTCAAGTCCTTATAAATACCGGCATAGTTGCCATAGATCACAGCTTGTTCGCGAGGCCAATCCATAAACTGGAGCAGGCTATCGGCCAGTCCGTAGTAAAACAGCGCCTGATCTAAGTCAGAGTTCTGCATGGCCAGTCCACCCAATTTGTCATAACAAAGAATGATACTCCGCTCGTGTTGAATGGCCCTGGAAAGCTTGAGGGCCTGTTGGATATATTCGTTAGCCTGAGCAGGATCGTTAAAGGCTGTTGCATCGTACAATTGAAAGTACAACTGAACCTTTTGGGTATCCACTGTTGTTCGTTCCAAAACTCTCAGCAGGCTGTCCTGCCGGTCTTGGGCGGTAAGAAATACAGAAAGACACAGCAGACAGCAAATTATGTTGATCTTAAGTTGTTTCATGGGTTTGCTTGCAGGCTATGAAAATGAATAATCGATTGCTGGTATAAGATAGGGGAAATTATGTAAATGGGGCAAGCGGAAAAAAGCCCATACGGAAAAGCGGACAAAAGCGGACAAAAGCGGACAGCTGGGGGCAAAAAAGTTTGATTTTTGCTAACTTGCCTACTCACCTGGTGACTCCAAGTCACCAGGTGAGTAGGCCCTGCAACTTTTTGATTAAATATAATCAAAACCAATTTCCAGTAATATTGGAGCCCAAAAATCTAAAATAGCGGCTTAATCATCGAAAAAAGTAGCTCAACTATCCGTTGGAATTTTACTTTTGTTAGTATGAAAACGAATATTCAGCCACTCAGTTTTGACGAATTCGGAACGCCCGAATGCAGTTGGAAAGAAGCCAGAAGCACTGCCAAGAAGCGGCATTTGGCCATGGCCTATTTTATATTAACTGTTGATTTGATCGCACTGGTTGCTACTCTGGCTAATTATCCCTACTCAAGTTTTGATATTTTCCAGATTGCTGTGGAGTCCTTAGTCCTTGTTCTTCTTTTGCCCAAGATCCTTGGATTAGGAAAAAGCCTCAGATGCCTATCCGTTGATGAAGGGATTCTAAAAATTAAAAGCGGCATTGTTTATCGCAAAAGCATCCCGCTACAGGCACTCGACAAAGTCAGTATTTCAAAGAAGAGAAACAGCCACCGAAGATTGGTGCTGCACCATTTGAATGGGAAAAAAGAGGAAACCCGTTTTTTTATTTCCTTGCCTTCCAGAGAGGATAAAGAAAAAATCATTCAATGGAAGAATGAACTGAATGATTTGATCCAAAAAACGCAGTAAAAGACCGGCCGGTCTTTTACTGCGTTTTTCCTAATTCTTCTTTTTACCTCCCAGTGTTTTTCCTCCTAAAATCCCCCAACCGCCACTTCCAATCAGAAATCCCAGCGCGTACCAGGTTCCATTATTGTTACTGGCATACATGACCACATCATCCTGAAACAGCATGCCGAAGAAGCCGATGGGAGCGATGATACCGTGAAGCAGACCGTACCAAAAGCCATAGGTTCTGCCTTCCAGGCAGGCATCTACCACTTCTTTTTGGGCACAACTCGATAGCAGGAAAACAGTGGCGGAAAAGAAAACCAGATAAGATAAAACGCGGATAGATTGAAATGTTTTCATGATGGTTTGTAGTTTATCAGTTTACTAGTTTTTAGAACTTGAAATTTAGAGAATGCTTAGGTTAAATCCAGCTCCTTTCTACAAACCACTTCTCTTTTTTGATAAAGAAGTTATTTAAAGTTAAGCCTGCTTAATACTGAAGTTCAGGAAAAAAAGGCCAATTAGGCCTTTTTTTCCTGAAAATACTACCCCCAAGCCTGACCACCAGGCATCCGGTCGCTCGGCATAGCGCCGAACCAGTGCGGATATTCGGGATTCAATTGACTCACCTCATCGAGGTGCTTCAGTTCGTCTTCCGTCAGTTTCAAATCTACTGCTTTGAGGTTGTCTTCCAATTGGTGCATTTTTTTGGCGCCAATGATCACACTCGTAACTGCAGGCTTGTGCAACAACCAGGCCAGGGCCACACGAGCGACGGTAGCGTCATGATTGTTAGCCACCTCCTTCATTACATCAATAATGTCGTAAGCCTGATCTTTATTGATCGGTGGAAAATCAAAGTCGCTTCTTCTCGAGCCTTCTACTTTTTCCGATTCGCGGGTATACTTGCCACTCAAAAAACCTCCAGCCAACGGACTCCATGGCAGAACAGCCAGGTTTTGATCCTGAGCCATCGGGACGATCTCCCGCTCCAGTTCCCGGCCGGCAATAGAATAATACACCTGAGCAGACTTAAATTCATGCCAATCGTGCTGACGAGAGATGCTTAAGGCTTTCATAGTTTGCCAGGCCGTCAGATTACAATAGCCTATGTAACGAACCTTGCCTTGAACAACCAGGTCATTCAGTGCCCTCAATGTCTCCTCCATATCCGTAATGGTATCCGGAGCGTGAATCTGGTAAAGATCAATGTAGTCCGTGTTGAGCGCTTTCAGGCTGTTTTCCACCTGGTTCATAATGTGGTGCCGGGTAAGACCGACACTGTTAACGTTGTCGCTCATGCGAAAACGTACCTTCGTGGCCACAACAACCTCCTTTCGCTTATTGCCCAATGCTTTACCAAGGATCTCTTCCGACTCATGGCGAGCATAAGCATCCGCGGTGTCAAAGAAATTGATTCCTGCATCCAGTGCCTTGTGAACCAGCTTATCCGCGTCTGCCTGTCCGAGGGCACCAATGGCATCAAAAGCGGGGGATCCCGCTCCGCCAAAGGTCATGGTGCCCATACAAAGCTCCGATACCAATAAGCCGGTGTTTCCAAATTTTCGGTAATTCATGATTGAATGGTTTTTTATTATTAAATAAACGTTTGTTTAATTATTTAAAATAACAAGCCTCAACTTGATTTGGTTTAGCAGATCTAAAACTTTAAGGTTTAAAACTTGCCCAGCTACTGCCCATAGCTAAATCAATAGCCTCAGAGTCCGCCTCGAAGTGGCCGGCGTTTACAGATCTGGCAATAGAAGAAAGCGGGGCATAAAACATTGGAAACAGGATTTCTATCGGCATTTGCTTTATTTCTCCGTTCTCCTGGCTTTGCTTGAAAAAATCCAAGACAGGCCGGAATTGGCGTAAACCTTCCTCCCTGGAAATATTGGTGATATAAGGACTATTCGCAAATTGATCTAAAAACCAGTATTCCTTACTGTACTTAACCAGGCTATTAAACTGATTGCGCCATATGATCTTAAATCCTTCTTCTGCACTCATATAGGGCTTGTAACCCTGGGTGATGTCCTTCGCAACGAGTTGCTTGAGGTCCATGTATAGCTGGTTCAGGATTGCTTCTGTATTGTCGAAGTAAACATAAATGGTAGCCGTGGCCACTCCTGCCCGCTTAGCGATCTTTGCCATCGACAGGCCATGGAAGCCCAGTTCGATCACCAGATCGAGTGTGGCTTGCATGATGGCGTCGTATTTTTGTTCTGATTTTGGGCGGGCCATATTGTTCGTTGTTCGTTGTTCGTTGTTCGTTGTTCGTTGTTCGTTGTTCGTTGTTCGTTGTTCGTTGTTCGTTGTTCGTTGTTCGTTGTTCGTTGTTCGTTGTTCGTTGTTCGTTATTCGTTGTTCGTTGTTCGTTGTTCGTTGTTCGTTGTTCGTTGTTCGTTGTTCGTTGTTCGTTAAATAAACGGTTGTTTAATTAAATTATTTTAGTGAGCGAATCTTTTTGGCACTGAAAACACAGGTATCAGGTGGGAAGTTATTTGTCGGTTTGCTTTTAGCTTTTCTCCTTTTTCCCCGGTGGCCCGCCAGAGGTCTCCTGGAACTTGTTTTTCATCAGCGCCGCCAAATTATTCAGTTCCTTCTTCAGCATCTTCCTCTCTTTTCTTGGCCATCCCGGCTATAAAAAACAAGCCCCCGAGGGCAATCATGACGGTCCCTATGGAGCCAATGCTTAAGGTAGTATTCATCACCACACCTAAAGAAATCAAAATAATACCCAGGTAGATCCTTTTTTTTGATTCTAAATTTTTCATAACAAATGATTTTTGAATACACAAGTCATTTGAAGCGACAGGAACAGTAAGTCGCTGTTTCATTGACTGTGAACTTTAATTATATGCATCAAAAAAAGGCTTCTGCGTTGGGATAAAAACTGATATCATAATGTACCTCAATCCTTCCCCTAAAACACAAATGATCGACGATTAGCTACTTCTGACCGATAACTTAAAGTCTGTTTTATCACTCAAAAGGGTTATCAGGAAAGCGGACGGTTGGTTTTTTCCTCTTTCTATAGGCATCAAATTTTAATAACCACCTACCAATACCAGCTGAGCCTTGCATGTAACTTGTTTGTGCCACTAAGTTATCAGCTTGGGTACGATTTTCGGCCTGTATCCATTTTCGGCCCTGGGAGCTCAGCTCCGAACGCCGGATTAGATCCAGTGTGAGTGTTTCCGCAAAATCCAGGTACTCCGGTTTATTCGTTTTTTGATAAATTTCCAGATAATATTGAGCCAGGCCGGCTGAGCCGCAACATTGGCTGACATTATTCCAAAATCCGGGAGTTGTTTGTTCCGGTATGCCACATGTCATGGTATACTGAGTGGCCTCATAGATCCGTTGCAGCCACTTTTCTTCGGAAGTCAATTCGTATAGTTTATAGTATAGACGTGCAGTACCTGCGATTCCATGGCACCAGCCGAGGTAATAAATATCTTTTGCACTTGGAAAAGTGCGCCCGATCAGGCCATTGTCCATGATCAGGTTTTCCAGGTAGCGGGCACCTTCTAAGGCGGCTTCCAGAAAGCGTTTTTCTCCACTTACCTCATACAAGCGAAGCAGAAAGTAAGCAACTCCTGCAGTACCATGGGAAAAATTCGGCATGACGTGTTTTTCATAGCCAGGTGCCATCAGCCAGCTTATGCCTTGCTTTTCTTGCTGTTGGTTCGCCAGTATTCCATCGCCTGCCTGTAAGGCCCATTCTTTGGCCGGTTCAAACCCCATATTTTTATAGGCGTACAACAGATAAAGTCCGATCCCGGCACTTCCATATACCACTTCATTGATGCCTTCCCACTCTATTCCACTACCTTTTGAAGTAGCTGATTGCATAGCCAGCTGCAGATATTTTAAAGCGTAATTTCGGTATTTTTTCTTTTTGGATGCCTGATAAACCTGTTCCAATGCGAAGCTTACGCCCGTAATACCAGTATAAAACCCTACTTCCCAGGCCGAGGGAATGGTATCAGGATAGCGCTCGATCAAATGATCCGCTCCTAAGCGGGCCTCTTTAAGGTACGCTTTATCCCGAGTGGCTCCATATAGCTCCACATAAAACAAGACTACTCCCGATGTGCCGTGATATAGGTTGGTCGGTTGATAATCTTTTAATTGAAGGCTATCCGGGCACCATAGCCAACTTTTACCTTTTTTTTGATCAACAGAAGCATGTCGAATCCATTGTTCCGTTTCCAGTACAATGGGCAGGTACGATTCATGGGCCTTATTCTGAGCCTGAGTATGGAGTGAAAAAACAGTGAATAGCAGGAAAAGAATTGGTTTTTTCATTTTTATAAATATCTAAAGGTATAATTGATCAATGCCATAAACCTTTGTACCTTTGCGTGTTTAAATACGGAGTAACAAAAATTTAATGATTTATGGTTTGCCGCTGGTAGGCAGTAAAACATAAATCATTAAATAAAAATAATAAATTGAATTAAGGTATAGTATAGGCCATTCTTATACATTCTACCTTATACTTTCTACAAAAAATAAAAGATGGGCAATATAGTAGCCATTGTGGGGCGCCCTAACGTGGGCAAATCGACCTTGTTTAACCGCTTGATAGGTGAGCGTCAGTCGATCGTGGATGATGTAAGTGGTGTCACAAGAGATCGCCAGTACGGCACTAGTTTTTGGAATGGTAAAACCTTTACGGTCGTGGATACCGGCGGGTTTATTCAGCATTCAGATGACGTTTTTGATTCAGCTATTCGTTCACAGGTAGAAATGGCCATTGAAGAAGCCTCCGTTTTGATCTTTATGGTCGACACTACGACCGGCATTACTGACCTGGACGAAGATCTGGCGGGTTTATTACGCCGTTCGAAGAAAAAGGTGATCCTGGCTGTCAATAAAGCCGACAATCATCAGCGTTTGATGGACGCCAATGAATTCTGGAGCCTGGGCTTTGAGGAAACTTTCTTCCTATCTTCGCTAACCGGTAGTGGTACCGGAGATTTGCTGGATGCCGTAACAGAGCATATTGAAGAAATTGAAGAAATAGAGGACAATGTTCCCAAATTTTCAATAGTCGGTCAGCCAAACGTAGGAAAGTCTTCTCTGACCAACGCTTTGTTAGGTGAAGAGCGAAATATTGTAACCGACATTGCCGGAACTACACGAGATTCCATCCATACGAAATACACTAAGTTCGGAAAAGAGTTTTACCTCATTGACACAGCCGGTATCCGCAAAAAAAGTAAGGTGCACGAGAACCTGGAATTTTATTCGGTCATGCGGGCTATTAAGGCCATTGAAGAGTCGGATGTTTGTATGATCATGATCGACGCCACTACAGGAGTAGAAGCACAGGACCTTAGTATTTTCCGGCTGGCCCAACGCCGGAACAAAGGCGTGGTAATACTGGTCAACAAGTGGGACCTCGTAGATAAAGAGACCAATACGGCCCGCGATTTCGAAAAACAGATCCAGGAGCGATTCGCTCCATTTAGAGATGTGCCGGTCGTGTTCATTTCGGCCTTAGAAAAACAACGTATTTTCAAAGCCATCGAAGTCTCGCTGGAAGTATACGAAAACCGGACCCGTAAGATCAAAACGGCTCAGTTAAATGAGATCCTGTTGGAAGCCATCGCTAAATATCCACCTCCGGCTTACAGAGGGAAACTGATCAAGATCAAATACGTCACACAACTGCCTACTTATTACCCTGCTTTCGCTTTTTTCTGTAATTATCCAAAGCACGTCAAAAAAAGCTACCAAAACTTCCTGGAAAATCAGCTTCGCAAGCATTTTAATTTCACAGGAGTACCTCTGGGAATATTCTTTAGAAAAAAATAAGGGAATTTATATTTTTGTGGCTGTCTCAACCGCCTGAGGCGGTTGAGACAGCCACAAAATCAATTATACTATGCCGTTTACCGATACTCAGATCCCGGGAGTTAAAATTTTTGAACCTCGTGTCTTTGAAGATGACCGAGGCTATTTTTTTGAAGCTTTTAATGAAAAAACCTTTTCCGAAGCCGGAATTTCAAACATCTTCGTTCAGGATAATCAGGCACGCTCTGTATATGGAGTGCTGAGGGGTTTACACTATCAGATTCCGCCTTTTGCACAGGCTAAGCTCGTGCGTGTCATCGAAGGAGAGGTGCTGGACGTAATCGTCGACCTACGGGAGGATTCTCTTACCTTTGGACAATCGCTGAGTATTGTGTTGAGTGCTGAGAATAAAAAACAATTGTTTGTTCCGCGAGGTTTTGCGCATGGTTACCTGGTGCTCAGCGAGACGGCCGAGTTTTTTTATAAATGCGATAACTTTTATTCGAAAAAAGAGGAGGGCGGTTTACTCTTTAATGACCCTCAATTGAATATTGACTGGAAAATTCCTGCGGAAGATATCATCATTGCAGAGCGGGATCGAAATTTTCCGCCACTTGGACAACATAGAAAACCAGTAATTTAATAATCATAGGTAGGCGGTGGCCCTGGCCACCGCCTACCTATATTAATACTCAAATGGCTCATATTTTAGTTACCGGCGCAAACGGACAATTGGGTTCAGAACTCGATGCACTTAGCACCCAATATCCTGATTTCGATCTGTTCTTCACCGATCGCTCTTTATTGGATATCACCAATGAAGAAGATATCGCTCGTTTTTTAGATCAACACCCGTTTCAATACCTGATCAATGCTGCTGCTTATACAGCCGTTGACAAGGCCGAAACGGAGCCCGAACTCGCCAAAAAGGTCAACGCCCTGGCCCCCGGCCTGCTGGCAAAGGCATGCAAGCAAAGGAATATCGCTCTTCTTCATTTCTCCACCGATTACGTGTATCATACCGAACATAACCGGCCCTTCAAAGAAGATGATTTTACGGCACCAAAAGGGGTCTATGCCCAAACTAAATTGGATGGTGACCTGGCCGTTTTGTCGCATACGGATAACGGAATGGTTATTCGTACCTCCTGGGTGTATTCATCTTTTGGGCATAATTTTGTAAAAACCATGCTGCGGTTGGGAAAAGAACGGGATCAACTCAACATCGTTTTTGATCAAATTGGGACGCCAACCTATGCGAGGGATCTGGCAAAGGCTACACTAGATATCATCCAGGAAGCTAAAAAGGAGGAGTTGCAAGGTATTTATCATTACAGCAATGAAGGCGTATGCAGCTGGTATGACTTTGCTTTGGCCATTTTCGAATTAGCCCTGATAACATGTGATGTCCGCCCAATCGAAAGCAAGGACTACCCTACTCCGGCGGAACGTCCGCCTTTTAGTGTATTGAATAAGGGAAAAATCAAGGAAGATTTTGGGATAAGCATTCCTCATTGGAGAGAAAGTTTAGCAGACTGTATTAGCTTACTTTTCCCATAACCCCCTCTCCTGTTCTTTTATCGATAAAGCCTCTTTCCATTCCTGATTTGGGATCCAGGTTTTCGTGTATTTCAAAGTTGGCATCTAATTGAAAATCCTTTTTCAATCCTTCTAGATCCAGAATAGTATCAAAATAAATCCAGTTATTAGTACACCCACTCCAGGCTTTGCCAAAATAGGTGACCGGTATCCTTTGGCTGTAAAAAAAATCAGCCATGGCACGGATCTTTTCGGATTCCAGCTGCCTTATTTTTTCTTTTGATGTTGGATCGAAGCGCATGTTTTATAGAATTCTATGAGTAGAATAATTTCAAAGCTATCCATTAATTTGATCAAAGGTCGTTCTAACTTTTTCGGCATAGGAGGGCAGGTGATCCATTGCATGTTCTTCAGCCCATCTATGTTTATCCAACCGATGAAGAAAATTTAAAATTTTCAGTTCTTTCTCAATTTTCAAAAATTCACTATCGGAAATGCCCATCCCGTTTAGAAAAAAGCGAGCCTCTTCCTTAGAAGCTTCCTCTGACATCAATAGAATACCAATTTCCGTATGAGGGATGATATTGATTTCAGCGGTTCCCCAATCCAACAAATAGACTGTTCCTTCATTCAGAATGACATTCCGGGGGCAAAGATCCCCATGGACCAGGCCCATTTTAAAATCTTTGGATTTCAGACTCGATAGTATGAATTTTGCTTGCTCTTGCTCTGCCGCGCTTAATATCTTTTTTCTGACTAAGCTGTCTTTGCTGCCCAATTGCTCCAGATTGTATTCTAATCGGCTTTTCCAATCGCTGTGAAAGGCAACCTTTTCCACCTCTTCCAGGTCAATCCGACTTATGTACTGGAATTGAGCCGCATATTTTCCCAGCTCTTTCCAAATTACATCTCTTTCTTCTGAGGTAGCTGCTTTCCCATTTCTCCCAGGTATCTTTTCCTGGATCATGAAGGGAATATTTTTATGCATGCCGATACTCAATACTTTAGGGCCAGGTATGCCTAACTTTGCAACCTCATGGATGCACCAGTTTTCTTTTTGGTATTCCAGCAATTTATGGCCTTCCTCATTCAGACGGATGATATAATTTTGGTGATCTCCCTCCAATTCGAAAATGATATTTACGCTTCCGAAGTCTTTTATTTCCCGAATAGAGTGGATGTCCTTTTGAAGGATCTTTTTTATGATATAATCGACCTGATCTTTCATCCACTGAAGAGTCCCCTGCCCAACAGAGGCAGTTGTTTGACGGAATGATAAGTCAAGGCCATATCAATGCAGTCTTTCAATTCCTTTACGGGAATCTCATCTTCCAGACCAAACAAAATAGCCCGGTCGTTTTCATAGCTAAACAGATCGCCATATACTTCTTTAAAAGTGGGAACCAACTTACTGGTACATTTGAAATACATGGCGTATTGATGGGGTGTTTTGGTTTTCCAATCTATCCGCAGGGTACTTCCTTTTTTTGTTAAATAGCTGGGCTCTCCCCATTTTAAGGTTTCTTCCAAGGTTTTTATCGACTCATTTTCCGTTGCCGTTTCGATGATCAGGCTCCGTAGGTAATCTAATTTGGGTCTGATCTCATTGGGATAAGACTGGAATTTTGAATTTACTTCGGGCGTTCGAGATATTTTTAAGGTTTCCATATATATTATTTATTAGAAGGTATTTTATGGAGAAAAATCGAAGTTTTTTCTCCATAAAATACCTTCTAAATTATTCCAGTTTATCCATATCGTTCTCCAACCGTATTGGAAGGCGTATGCTCTTCGATACTGGCCAGGTCCGCTTGCGTTAATTCCACATGAAGGGCTCCTAAATTCTCTTCCAGACGATGGATCTTTCTGGTACCAGGGATAGTGGTAATCTCATCATTTTGACTTAAGATCCAGGCCAGAGCGATTTGTGCCTTAGTCACTCCTTTACTCTTTGCCATTTGATCTATGACCTCTACAAACTTCAAATTTTCTTTAATCGCCTCTTCGGTAAAACGATGGACACTCTACACATGCTGATCAATCAATATGGCATTCCCATCCGGATCGACGACTACGAAGCTGCCCGGCCCTGAGCCTTTTTCGTCGGTTGGATTGATGATTTCAACACCTCCGCTTTTTAGTTTTTTCTGTATTTCGCGCACATCATCAAATTGGCCCAGCTTTTGGGCGTTCTCGTCCCAGCCAGGATTGAAGGTCAGGATGTTGTTATCGAACATGCCCTGGAAAAGGCCTACGAGGGCATTGCCATTTTTCATAATGAGGTAGTATTTCTCCATGTCGCCGGCAAAGACGGCGAAACCGAGTTTTTCATAAAACTCCTTGGAGGCATTCAGATCCTGAACGCTTAAACTGATAGAAAAAGCACCTAGTTTCATAATAGATAGTTTAAAGTTAATGAGGGTACCGAGTCCGAATTGGTTCGACACGCACAATATTATTTTGCATTTTCATCTACTTCAAAGATACCGAACACATTATTATCGGCGTCCATGAAATAGCCTTGCCAGCATTTCCCAGGAATCGCAAATTTGGGTAAGGCTACAATACCTCCATTCTCCATAATTAGTTGTGCGGTTTGATCAAAATTTTCAACCTGAAAAGAGCAGGCAAAAGCATTGGTGCCATGCTCCTTGGGTGGAACCTTAGCAGGTCTTTCCAGTAGTGCCCCATTAATACCATTCGTTTCGATGCGGTAATATACAATCGGCACACTTTCATCACGCGAGAAGGTCCAGTCGAAAACATTGTGGTAAAATTTAATTTCACGCTCAGGTTGAGAGGATTGAATTTCGAAGAATTGTAGGGTGTTCATTTGGTAGTTTTTTTATTACTCGATTTCTATATAATTATTCCATAACTCATTGGCTTCCTGATCAGTCATTTTTTCATCGCTTACTACTATTCTGTATTTTAAAACATAGGTATTGCCAGGCTCCAACAGCCAATCTCTGTTTTTGGTTGGTGAAAAGTTGACCATGATGCGACCTTCATGATTACTGGACGGCCAGACCCGCAGCGGCTCCGGGTGGTTGAAATTATCCGGGTTGGACATTAACAAAACTGCGCCGTATTCCTCTCCGAAACTTCCCTGGATCAGACACCACTTCCCTCGCGTCCCATCAATGCTATCTCTGACGGATTCTTCAGAGGAAATGATTTCACTATTGACGGCTCTCCATGCCTCGGTCGGGCGGATCGAAAATCCGGCATATCGATATTCCAATATTTTAAACGGACTTTCACCGGCACAAGCATATTCCATCTTGAAGTCGACGGCATACTGATCGTCGGATAGTGAGTGCAGACTAACTGTTTGAATTTCGTTCAGAGCCACCTTATTCTTACCGTCTTTCAAAACCACATGCTCGTGCAAGGCACTAAAGCCATTTTGAAATTCTTTTTTAAACCCAGCAAAACGGACAGTACCCTGTTTATAGTCCAGATTCCAGAAGTCGAGTGTATCCTGCTCGAATTCTACTCTCGTCCAGGGATTCCAAACCCCATAATGATGGTAATGATCCGCCGGTTGGATCTGAGTAAGCGTATGCCCGCTCAAGGTTTTTAAGGGGTGAATAAAACCGCTGCGATTGTATACTGGATCAATTCCAGCAGGTGATTCATATTCTTCATATTGGTAAGATAGGACCGACCGGTTATTGATGGTAAAATGAAGCGCCCCATTTTCTTTAGAAGAATAGACCTGCTCCTGGTTCTGTTCAAAAGAGCAAAAGGAGGTTAAAAGTACCAGGAAAATGAGGAACACAGCTTTCATATTATTTTATTTTGGGCCATCTTTTTTGGCTTTTTTCTTCTTGGGCTTGGGCTCTGGAAGCTCCTCAACCGTCAGCTTGATCAGTTGGCTGATCCATTCACGATCTTCTAATTGGTCCTCGATTAGGAAGCTATTCTTGGCTCCCGGGTAGGGCGGGGCTTCCACAGGATCTTGGATGAAGGCTCTTCCTGCTTGTGTAGGCTTAACAAAGAGTTTGTTATCACAAATGAGTGCAAAGATCTTGTGATCGGCAAACAGGCCGTATTCACCGAACATTTTCCTGGCCTTTATCTCGCCAGGATGATCTATCTGATCGACAACAAAGTTTACGAATACTTGATCCGAAGCCATAGTGTTTTATTTATCAGTGTTTGGCAATGCTTCAAATTCCTTTCGCTTTTGGTCCATCCAAGCCTTCATTGCGTCCGAAGATTGCATAAGTTGCTGCATTTCATTCATTGCCGCCAGGTGAGCTTGATCTCCTTTTTGAAACATGTCCATTCCATGTTTTTTGCTTTGTTCGGCCATTTCTTCAAAAGTTTCGGCATGAAATTCCAGGTCGCAGGCTCCGCCTAGTTGTTTGCAAGTCATTGTTTTCATAATGGATTGATTTAATAAAAAACTGAATGGTGATAAATGAAGCACTCCCCATCTAATCCATGGCACGGTTCAAAAATTCATCAAAGGGATGTAAGGCTTTGAAAACTTCACCGCAATGAGCCACAAAACCTTCAGACAAAACCGTTTGATCTTCACAACTATGCGTAGCGAGAAAGCTTTTATGCCGAAGTAATTCTATCTCCGGATGATCTTTCGGGTAATCCCGTGGAGCAGTTTTCAACTTTTCTCCTTCCATTTCTCCAAAGTACTGCTTAAAACTCTTACTGTTGAGAATCTTCTTTAGATCAGCTGCATTATAGGCAATTTCCTGACGAATGGCCTTCAACCAAGGCCCCTGGGGCATATAGGCGCCGCCGGCCAAAAACGAGCCTCCGGGCTCCAGATGAATGTAATAGCCTGCCCGAGAGTGGATCTCTGATTTTTTAGCAGCAGAAGTCACATGCGCGCCGAAATTAGTTTTATAAGGTGATTTGTCTTTTGAAAAGCGGACATCCCGATGAATTCTAAAAACGCAGTTTTTCGCCTCATGATGAGAAATACTCGGGTCAAATTCGGCAATTTGTAACAGCATTTCCTTGATAAAATCGATGAAGTTCTCTTTGGCTTTCTGATATCGGGGTTTATTTGTGTTGAACCAATCGCGATCATTATTTTCTTTGAGGTCCTTCAGAAATTGGAGGGTGGATGGGCTGATTTTAGACATGTTGTTTGAATTTTCTATAAAAATACAAATTGTTTTTTAAATTTAAAACAAAATAGTTTTAATTTTATATTTAAAACAGCTCCCACATAAATTAATCAAAACCCTCTTTTTCCACAGCATTGTTAGATGCCTTACATTCCTTTTGCCGGAAACTTTTTAAATTGTATTTTGTAGTATAAGAGACCCCTTCACAGGCGTTTCCATTTATCATATACGTTTATCAACAGACTATGCCAAAAAGCTACTCTTATCTTATACTTGGATTACTACTGATCCTCTTTTTGCCCCAATCCTGGGCTACTCACAACAGAGCCGGGGAGATTTCCATCGAACAGGTGGGTGATTGCACCAACAGTCTCACCGTTAAGGCCACCATTGTAACCTACACCAAAGCCAGTAGTGTACGAGCCGACCGGGATTCGCTCACCATTTGCTGGGGAGATGGAACCTGCGACCGGGTAGGCCGTCTGAACGGCCCCGGCAATCCTCCTCAGGGGGAGCTATTGGAAAATGATACCAAGAAGAATATTTACATTGCCTATCATACTTTTCCTGCCCGAGGAACTTATGCCATTTCAATGACGGACCCCAACCGGAACGGAGGCATTTTAAATGTCAACTTCCCCAATTCTGAGCAGATCAAATTTCACATTCAAACAACCTTTACCATACCGAATCCGCAGTTTCAAGGCTGTAATAATACACCGGTTTTATTGCAGCCGCCTATTGACATTGGTTGTGTCGGAGAAACCTTTACACATAACCCCAATGCATATGATGCGGATGGAGATAGCCTCTCCTACGAATTCATCGTACCATTACAGGAAGTTGGATTGGATGTGGCGAATTATCAGTTTCCTAACATGATCAACCCGAGTCCGAATAACAATCTGACCATCGATCCAGTAACGGGCGATATTGTCTGGGACGCCCCTCAGAAAGCGGGTGAATACAATTTGGCGATGATCATCATTGAACATCGACAGGGTATCCCCATTGATACGGTCATACGCGACATGCAGATACTGGTAGTAGAATGCGAAAATAAACCGCCTACGGTAGAGGTTCCTTTTGAGGAAATATGTGTTATTGCCGGTGATACCATTTCGTTTGATGTGATTGCGGGTGCACCGGAATTTGAGACGGCCCAGCAGGTCAAACTTACTGCCTTAGGTGGGCCCTTTGAGGTACCGACCAGTCGGGCTACCCTCGTTCCGGCCACCTCAGGTTTTGAGGACGATCCGGTCATCAAGCGATTCACCTGGGTAACCGATTGTGATCACATTTCCAACCAATATTATTCAGTGGTATTCCGGGCGGTTGATGACTTCCTTGGAGATTCTACCGGATTAGCAACGCTCAAAACCGTCCGGATCAAGGTAGTCGGCCCGCCTCCGGAGGATGTTCGGGCCAGCCCGGGAAAAGGTTTTGTGACCGTCAGTTGGGAAAAACCTTATTCTTGTGAAGGGGCCTCCAATGAGTATTTCCGTGGTTTCACGGTCTGGAAAAGAGTGGGTAGCAATAATTTCCCGGTCGATACCTGTACGACCGGCTTAGAAGGGCGGGGCTATGAGCAATTGACTACCATTCCTATTATGGATATGGAAGACGGCCGTTACGTTTATGTAGATGAAAATGTAGAACAAGGACGAACCTATTGTTATCGAATAGTAGCAAATTTTGCCAAAACTACGCCGGGCGGTTTGTATACCTATAATCCGGTGGAGAGTTTGCCGTCTCAGGAAGCCTGTGTTCAGTTGAGCCGCGACTTACCGATCATTACCAAAGTCAATGTACTGACCACGAATGCACAAAATGGGTTAATGGAAGTTTGCTGGACCAAACCTCAACCTCAGGATCTCGATACGATACTTAACGGCGGGCCCTACCGTTTTGAAGTTTTACGAGCTACCGGTCAGGTAAATGATCCAAGTCTTTTCCAGCCGATCGGTATAGAATTTGAAAATGAATATTTTGCCAACTTTGCAGATACTTGTTTTATTGATGAGAGCTTGAATACGCAGGGAGAAAGTTATAGCTATATTATTCAATTTTATGTCAACGGAGATGACCTGATCGGTGCGACCAATCCAGCCTCTTCCGTATTTTTAAATACAGGCTCCACGGACCGAGCGGTTAATCTCAGCTGGCAGGCTGAAGTCCCCTGGGATAATTATGAGTACACGGTATACCGAAAAAATGACCAGGGTGGCTTTGACTCCATAGCAACTGTGAATTCTAATTCCTACCGGGACGTCGGCCTGGTCAATGGCGAGGAGTATTGTTATCGAGTTCTGGCAAGAGGTACGTATGGCATAGAAGGGATTATTAGCCCATTACTCAATTTTTCACAGGAAAACTGTGCTGTCCCACAGGATGATATTCCACCTTGTGCACCTGTACTTGATGTCACGAATATCTGTGATAGTAATGTGGGCTGTTCGGATGAAAGCAGTTTATTCAACACCCTTAGCTGGGAAGTTTGCCCGGAGGATGATGACGTTGCCGCTTACGCTATCTATTATAGTCCGGTTGAAGATGGAGAGTTGACGAGAGTAGATTTTATCAGCAATCCCAATGTTTTCTCTATTCAGCATCAGCCTGAATCCGGGCTTGCGGGCTGCTATGCTATTACGGCCCTGGATGCCCTTGGCAATGAAAGTGAACTAAGCAATATTATCTGTGTTGATAACTGTCCGAACTATTCCTTACCGAATGCATTCACCCCTAATGGAGATGGGCAGAACGACTTGTTTGTCCCCTACCCGTACTGCTTCATTGAATCGGTTGACTTCAAGGTATTTAACAGATGGGGACAATTGGTGTATGAAACGACAGACCCGGATCTTAACTGGGATGGTACGAACCTGAATGGCAGCATGTTACCCGAAGGTGTCTATTATTATAAATGCAAAATATTTGAGCAGCGAGTAAGCGGCACCGTTGAAAGAGAAGATATATTGAGTGGCTTCATTCAGTTGGTTATCGGACAATAGTTTTAAAGGAAAAGGGTCAAATAGGCTTCGGCCTGTTTGACCCTTTTCCTTTGAATGATAACATCCTATTAATTAAGCAACTATCCTGATTTTTATGCGTTTATAAAGTGTTGTTGAAGTGTCAGCAACACTTTATAAATTTCGGAAGTCTTTATCCCTATGTTAGATCAAATATTTGAAAGTGTTTCGGTTTTTATCCTGAGTGCTTTCAATTTATATTATGGTTTTGTTTTGAGTACCACCTATCAGCACAGCTGGTTAGAGCAGTTCATTCTTATGAGTGGAGGCTCGTGGTTTGGCATTTTAGCCTGCCTGTTTTTAGGCGCCCGATTAATCTCACTTTGGAATAATAAGATCGCCCGGCGTTCCGGAAAGCATAAGGAAGGAGAGCAAAAAACGCCTTTTTTAATGCGTATCTGGAAAAAATACGGTATCTGGGGGCTTGCCTTTTGCACCGGTTTTATTGGTACGATTCCCACAGTTACCATTTCACTCATTTCAGGCATCAACCGAAATTATATTCTATGGTATTTAGGTGGTGCTAAAATCATCTGGTCTATTATATTTGCACTGATTGGACAAGCCGCTCTCAAAAGTTTGATAGAGGCCATTTTTTAATTTCACTAGATAGATGCGCCGGGGCGCATCTATCTAGTGAAAAAAAGATCTTTTCATGTTTACCGGAATCATAGAATCCTTAGGTCAGGTGCGATCTATGGAAAAAGAAGGCAGCAACCTTCACCTCACCATTCATTCAGATATAGCTCAGGAATTAAAGATTGACCAAAGTGTGGCTCATAACGGAGTTTGTCTGACGGTCGTTTCTATTCAGGATGACCAATACGTTGTTACGGCTATTGAGGAAACCTTGAAAAAAAGCAATCTGGGAAAATTAACAGTTGGAGATCCAGTCAATCTAGAGCGATCGATGAAATCCGATGGCCGGCTGGATGGTCATATTGTGCAGGGCCATGTAGACACCGTTGGACAATGTGAAGACATCCAGGAGGTAGATGGAAGCTGGTACTACAAATTCAGTTTCCCGTCAGGTAGCCAATACCTCATTGTTGATAAAGGCTCTATTTGCGTAAACGGAGTCAGCTTAACGGTTGTGGATCCTACAGATAAGGATTTTAGGGTCGCGATCATTCCTTACACTTATGAGCATACCAACTTTCACAATATCAAGGTAGGAGATCCAATAAATTTGGAGTTTGATATCATAGGGAAATACCTGGCTCGTTATGCCAAGCTGTATATGAAATAAGGGATACCTTCCCTTATTAAAAAAGGCCTCCGTTTCCGGAGGCCTTTTTTATATTAATCTTCGATTTCTTCGAATCGTTCAGCTCTTCTGGCTTCGCTATCTTCGTAGTCTTCCTTACTCATTACGAACAGATTTTCATACTTTTTCATTCCTGTACCTGCAGGTATTTTCTTACCTACAATTACATTCTCCTTCAATCCGTTCAGGAAGTCTTGCTTAGCACCGATAGCAGCTGTACTCAGTACTTTAGTTGTCTCCTGGAAGGACGCAGCTGAGATCCAGCTGGTAGTTCCCAGTGAGGACTTCGTGATACCTTGTAAGAGCGGACTGGAAGTAGCCGCAATCGCATCGCGATATTGAACCAATTCCTTGTCATTTCTGCGCAGGAAGGAGTTTTCTTCACGTACCTGGCGCAGGGTCACCAATTGTCCGGGTCTCAATTTATTGGAATCACCTGAGTTAGTAATGACTTTTTTATCAAAAATCCAGTCATTCTGCTCGAGGAAATCATATTTTTCAACAGCTTCACCTTCGAGGAAGCTTGTATCTCCAGAATCTTCAATCTGCACCCGGCGCATCATTTGGCGAACGATGGTTTCGATGTGCTTGTTGTTGATCGTAATACCCTGAGAGCGGTATACTTCCTGGATACCATTTACCAGGTAAGACTGTACAGCAAAAGGTCCTTTGATATTAAGAATATCTCTAGGAGCGACAGAGCCGTCAGATAGTGGCATACCCGCCCGTACAAAGTCTCCATCTTGAACCAGGATGTGCTTAGACAGGCCGACAAGGTACTTCCGTCTTTGTCCATCTTTGGCAGTAATGATCACCTCGCGATTACCTCTTTTGATTTTCCCGAAGGAAATCACGCCATCAATTTCTGCTACGGTGGCAGGGTTAGATGGGTTACGCGCTTCAAACAGTTCAGTTACACGAGGCAGACCACCGGTGATATCCTGGATCTTACCAAGTTTACGAGGGATTTTTGCGATCTTCTGCCCCGACTGTACTTTCTCGTTTTCGTCGATAGAAATATAAGAACCTACAGGCAGGTTGTAGCTCTTAACTACTTCACCGCTTTTATCAACAATATTGATGGTAGGGATCTTGCGCTTATTCTTAGATTCAACGATCACTTTTTCTGCATAGCCTGTTTGATCATCCCGTTCAATTCGATAAGTAATCCCTTCTTCAATAGAATCGAATTTGGCGATACCGCCGAACTCAGAAACGATTACGGCGTTGAATGGATCCCAATCACAGATCACATCACCTTTTTTAATCTTCTTACCTTCCTTCGCATGCAGATTGGCACCGTAAGGAATATGATGCGTTACGTAAATTTTGCCTGTATCGGGGTCCACAATTTTAACTTCCCCTGTACGAGAAAGGACAATTCTTGTGCCTTCTTCCCCTTCTTCAACACTTGTGGTGACCCTCATACTATCAAACTCCACCTTACCATTGAATTTGGATACGATCTCGGACTCCGTCTTGGAAAGAGAAGCGATACCACCCACGTGGAAGGTACGCAGTGTCAGCTGAGTACCAGGCTCACCGATTGATTGAGCGGCGATGATACCCACAGCATCTCCCCTTTCAGCGATTCTGTTCGTCGCCAGGTTTTGGCCATAGCACTTAGAACAAACACCCCGTTTGGTTTCGCAGGTCAACACAGATCTGATGGTTACCATTTCTACGCCAACCTCTTCGATCTGGTGTGCTGCTTTAGTATCAATAAATTCTCCTGCCTTCAGGATCAATTCATCTGATACCGGATCGTAGATATCATGGAGGGTATAGCGCCCTTCGATTCTTTGAGAAAGAGGTTCAACGACCTTCTCATTATCTTTCAAAGCAGTGGTTTCTATACCACGCAAGGTGTTACAATCTTCTTCCAGGATAACCACGTCTTGAGAAACATCCACCAAACGACGAGTCAGATAACCGGCATCGGCAGTTTTCAAGGCGGTATCGGCCAGACCTTTACGGGCACCGTGCGTAGAGATGAAATACTCCAGTACAGACAATCCATCTACAAAGTTCGCCAGGATCGGGTTTTCGATAACAGCCCCACCGGTATCCCCGGATTTTCTAGGCTTGGCCATCAATCCACGAAGGCCACACAGCTGTTTGATCTGTTGTTTTGACCCCCGAGCTCCGGAATGCAGCATCATGTATACCGAATTAAATCCTTGCTTGTGCTCGGATAACTCTTTCATAAGTGTTTCGGTGATACGGTTATCCGCATAGGTCCACTTATCGATGATCTGATTATACCGTTCGTTATTGGTAATCAATCCCATATTGTAGTTCTCCCACACTTCCTCGACTTCTTCCTGAGCTTCTTCCAGTGTTCTTTGCTTAATCGTAGGTTCGATCAGATCACCCAGGTTGAATGACAGACCACCTTTGAAAGACCATAGGAAGCCCATGGTTTTGATATCATCCAGGAACTTCGCTGTAATAGTGAAGTTCGTACGTTTGATCACATTACTGATAACCCTTTTCAGGTTTTTCTTAGTCAGTAATTCGTTAACGTAAGGTACTTGTTCGGGAACATATTCGTTGAAAATCACCCGTCCGGTGGTGGTCTCGATCAAGCCAGTCACCAGCTTACCTTCTTCATTTTCTACCCGGGCCCGAACTTTTATCACGGCATGAAGGTCCAATTTACCTTCATTATAGGCAATGATCACTTCTTCCGGAGAATAGAAACGCATTCCTTCTCCATTCACTTTGATGGTATCGGTTGACTTTCTTTCCTTAGTGATGTAATAAAGTCCCAATACCATATCCTGTGATGGAAGGGTAATCGGCGTACCGTTTTGTGGGTTAAGCATGTTATGTGCCGACAACATCAACACCTGTGCTTCCAGGATAGCAGCCTGGCTCAAAGGTACGTGAACAGCCATTTGGTCACCATCAAAGTCGGCGTTAAAGGCACCACATACAAGGGGGTGAAGCTGAATGGCTTTACCTTCGATCAATTTAGGCTGGAAGGCCTGGATTGACAGACGGTGCAGCGTTGGTGCACGGTTAAGCAGTACGGGATGTCCTTTTAATATATTCTCCAGGATTTCCCAGATAACCGGATCTTTACGATCTACCAGTTTTTTCGCTGACTTAACGGTTTTAACGATTCCTCTCTCGATCAGTTTACGGATCACAAAAGGCTTAAAGAGCTCTGCCGCCATTCCTTTAGGCAAACCACATTCGTGCAATTTAAGTGTAGGACCTACCACGATGACCGAACGGCCGGAGTAATCCACACGCTTACCTAAAAGGTTTTGACGAAAACGTCCTTGCTTACCCTTCAGAATATCTGAAAGTGATTTTAGAGCACGTCCGCCTTCTGCTTTTACAGCATTAGATTTACGTGAATTATCAAACAAGGAATCGACAGCTTCCTGGAGCATCCTTTTTTCGTTACGAAGGATTACTTCAGGTGCTTTTATTTCAAGTAGTCTTTTCAAACGGTTGTTCCGAATGATCACCCTACGATACAGATCATTAAGGTCTGAACTGGCAAAGCGCCCACCATCGAGTGGTACTAAAGGACGCAATTCAGGCGGCACCACAGGCAGATACTGGATGATGGCCCATTCCGGTCTGTTTTCCTGGCGGGTTTGTCCATCACGGAAAGCTTCCACTACACGCAGACGCTTCAAGGCTTCTGACTTACGCTGCTGAGAGGTTTCATTAGCCGCCTGGTGACGCAGGTCATAGGACAACTGATCTAAATCCAGTCGGTTCAGCAAGTCTCTAACTGCATCGGCCCCCATTTTAGCGATAAACTTATTGGGGTCGGTATCTTCCAGCATTTGGTTATCCTGTGGAAGTGTTTCCAGGATTTCCAGGTATTCCTCTTCAGTCAGAAGGTCCATTTTTGAAATGCCTTCATCCTCTTTCATCCCTGGTTGGATAACCGCGTAGCGCTCGTAATAAATAATAGATTCCAGTTTTTTGGAAGAAAGTCCCAGCAAGTACCCGATTTTATTCGGAAGAGATTTAAAAAACCAGATGTGCACCACCGGCACGACCAGCTTGATATGCCCCATTCTCTCTCTACGCACTTTCTTTTCGGTCACCTCTACTCCACAACGGTCACAGACGATCCCTTTATAACGGATACGCTTGTACTTACCGCAGTAGCATTCATAATCTTTCACAGGACCGAAGATACGCTCGCAGAAAAGACCATCCCGTTCGGGCTTGTACGAACGATAGTTGATGGTTTCCGGCTTTAGTACTTCCCCAAATGAACGCTCCAGAATATCATCCGGAGAGGACAAACTGATGGTAATACTGTCAAAATTCTGTTTTTGATGATTACTACTTTTCTTTTTAAAAGGCATAAGCTTTGTCCTATTTAAATGAGGGATTCCAAAAACCGGCTGATTTTTGGAATCCACCCAAAAGATTAATCAAATTTTACGTCAAGGGCCAGTCCTCTCAATTCGTGAACCAATACGTTGAATGATTCCGGAATGTTAGGTTCTGGTAAGTTGTCTCCCTTGACAATGGCCTCGTAAGCCTTTGCTCTACCATTGATGTCATCTGACTTAATGGTAAGCAATTCCTGCAGGATATTTGAAGCACCGAATGCTTCCAATGCCCACACCTCCATCTCACCGAAGCGCTGACCACCGAATTGAGCTTTACCACCCAATGGCTGTTGCGTAATAAGCGAGTAGGGCCCAATGGAACGAGCGTGCATCTTGTCATCTACCATGTGCGACAGCTTCAGCATGTAGATCACACCCACTGTAGCCTGCTGGTGGAAACGATCACCCGTTTCACCGTCAAACAAGTAGGTTTGTCCCAGACTTGGGAGATCCGCTTTTTGGATAAACTCATCGATCTCTTCTTTGCTGGCTCCGTCAAAAATAGGAGTGGCAAATTTCAGTCCGAGTTTTTCACCGGCCCATCCAAGTACTGTTTCAAAGATCTGCCCCAGGTTCATACGTGAAGGTACCCCAAGTGGGTTCAAAACGATATCAACGGGAGTTCCGTCCTCAAGGAACGGCATATCTTCGAGACGTACGATACGGGATACAATCCCCTTGTTTCCGTGACGCCCGGCCAGTTTGTCTCCTACTTTCAGCTTGCGCTTCTTAGCCATATAGACCTTGGCCAGTTTTAACACACCTGCGGGCAGTTCATCACCAATACTGATATTGAACTTCTCACGCTTGTAGCGCCCTACTTCTTCGTTGTACTTAATGCTGTAGTTGTGCAACAACTTAGCAATGAGGCTATTGGTATCCGCATTATCGGTCCAGTTGCTGTAATCGATGGTCGCATATTCTATATCACGCAGTACTTCTGCTGTAAATTTAACGCCCTTAGCGATCAGGTCTTCATTGTAAATGGAGCGAACGCCGTTGGATGTTTTGTCTTTCAGCAGCACCATCAGCTTATCGACCAGTACAGTGAGCAATTCGTTGATTGCAATCTTATGCTGGTCTTCCAGCTTGGAGAGCAATTCTTTTTCTTGTGCTTTTTGTACTTTATCTTTTTTCGCTCTGGCAAAAAGTTGCTTGTTGATCACGATACCCTTAGTGGAGGGGGGCGCTTTCAGGGAAGCATCTTTCACATCTCCCGCTTTATCACCGAAGATGGCACGAAGCAGTTTCTCTTCCGGCGTAGGATCAGATTCCCCCTTTGGAGTAATCTTACCGATCAGGATATCCCCTTCTTTCACCCAGGCACCGACGCGGATGATACCATTTTCATCCAGATCTTTAGTGGCCTCTTCACTCACATTAGGAATATCATTGGTCAACTCTTCCTCTCCCAGCTTCGTATCTCTAACATCCAGTTCGAAATGTTCGATATGTAGAGAAGTAAAGATATCTTCTCTTACAACCCGCTCAGACAGTACGATGGCATCTTCAAAGTTATATCCTTTCCAGGGCATGAAAGCCACTTTCAGGTTTTGACCAAGTGCCAGTTCACCTTTTTCAGTCGCATATCCATCACAAAGGATCTGTCCTTTCACCACCCGGTCGCCCCTTCTTACGATAGGACGCAGGTTGATGCAGGTCCCCTGGTTGGTACGGCGGAACTTGATCAATTCATAACGCTTACGCGCATCTTCAAAGGAAACCAGTTGCTCTTCTTCTGAACGATCGTATCGAATCACGATCTCTTTGGAATCGACGTATTCTACGACACCGTCGCCTTCTGCATTGATCAGCATGCGCGAGTCTCTGGCTACTTTTCCTTCCAGGCCGGTTCCCACGACTGGAGAGCTCGGACGTACCAGCGGTACGGCCTGACGTTGCATGTTGGACCCCATCAGGGCACGGTTAGCATCATCATTCTCAAGGAAAGGAATCATAGAAGCGGATACCCCAACAATTTGGTTTGGAGCTACATCCATGAATTCAATCTCCTCCGGAGTCAGAACAGGGAAATCACCGTGTTCGCGGCATTTAATCCTATCCAACTGGAAAGCACCTGTTTCGAGATCGATAGGAGCGTTGGCCTGAGCGATCTTTTTAAAGTCTTCCCCTTCTGCTGACAGGTATTGTGGATCTCTTTCCACTACGACTCTTCCTTCTTCCACTTTTCGGTAAGGTGTTTCAAGGAATCCCATTTTATTCACCTTAGCGTGTACACAAAGGGTCGATATCAAACCAATATTCGGTCCTTCTGGTGTTTCAATGGTACACAGGCGGCCGTAGTGAGAATAGTGAACGTCACGAACCTCAAATCCGGCGCGTTCTCTGGACAGACCACCAGGCCCTAAGGCCGAAATCCGGCGTTTGTGCGTGATCTCAGAAAGCGGATTGGTTTGATCCAAAAATTGAGACAGCTGGCTGGTACCGAAAAACGAATTAATGACGGAGGAAAGGGTCCGTGCATTGATCAGATCGATTGGCGTAAATACCTCGTTATCCCGGACGTTCATCCGTTCGCGGATGGTACGAGCCATACGAGCCAGACCTACACCGAACTGAGCATAGAGCTGCTCCCCTACTGTTCTAACCCGGCGATTGCTCAGGTGATCGATATCGTCAATCTCCGCTTTTTGGTTCATCAGTTTCACCAGATATTTAACGATGGCGATGATGTCCTCCTTGGTCAGTACCAGGGTTTCCTTGTCGGTCGTCAGATTCAATTTTTTATTGATCTTATAGCGGCCGACCTCGCCAAGGTTATATCTTTTATCGGAGAAGAACAGCTTATCGATGATACCGCGAGCGGTTTCTTCATCGGGTGGATCTGTACCTCTTAATTGACGGTAAATATATTGGACTGCCTCCATTTCTGAGCTGGAGGGATCTTTTTGCAAAGTATTGTATATGATGGAATAGTCTTCCTCTACTTCTTCTTTTTGGAGGACGACTACGTCTTCAGTTTCTGCTTCTAGGATGAGCTTAATGTTATCTTCATCCAGGACAACATCGCGTTCCAGGATGATTTCATTACGCTCAATGGTAACAACCTCACCGGTGTCTTCATCGACGAAGTCTTCGGTCCAACTACGCAAAACCCGCGCGGCCAATTTGCGGCCGATGGATTTTTCGAGTTCTTTTTCGGTAGCTTTTACTTCATCGGCCAGATCGAAGATATCCAGTATGGCCTTATCAGTATCAAAGCCGATGGCTCTGAGCAAGGTAGTAACCGGGAATTTTTTCTTACGATCGATGTAAGCATACATGACCGTATTAATATCCGTTGCGAATTCCATCCAGGCGCCTTTAAAAGGAATCACTCTGGCAGAATAGATCTTGGTACCGTTTGGGTGAAAGCTTTGTCCAAAGAATACCCCTGGAGAACGGTGAAGCTGAGATACAATAACGCGTTCTGCTCCGTTGATGACGAAGGTTCCCTTGGGTGTCATGTAAGGAATATTTCCGAGGAAAACATCCTGCACGATGGTTTGGAAATCCACGTGTTCTTCGTCATTACAGGACAGTCGAAGTTTGGCTTTTAAAGGCACGCTGTAGGTCAATCCACGCTGCATACATTCTGCGATGGTGTAGCGGGGAGGGTCTACGAAATAGTCCAGGAACTCCAGAACAAAGATGTTTCTGGCATCTGTTATGGGGAAGTTTTCCTGGAACACCTTATAAAGCCCTTCGTTCATCCGATTTTCAGGAGTAGTTTCCAGTTGGAAGAACTCCATGAAAGATTTGAGTTGTATCTCGAGTAAGTCAGGGTATTGTTTGGCGAGTTTAATTTTGCCGAAGTTAAAACGTTTTTCTTCGGCTTTGAGTACGTTTCCGTTTGATGTCATTGCAACCTTTCTTTAATTTGTTGGGTGATGGGCTAAGCTTTTGGCGCATCACATATAATATACCCATATGGTATCTGAAAAGTTCATCCGAACCGGAACTTTGATATACGACGATAGGCTTAGCCAATCTATAACAATTGGCTAAGCCTTGGCATCGCAAACTTGCAGTAATTTTTCCAGTAAGAAGTTTTTATATCTACTGCAACAAATACAAGCTTACTTAAGTTCAACCTCAGCACCTACAGCTTCCAGAGC
The DNA here is from genome assembly GCA_030430845.1 of Bacteroidia bacterium. Classification (GTDB taxonomy): domain Bacteria; phylum Bacteroidota; class Bacteroidia; order Chitinophagales; family Saprospiraceae; genus JANQPA01. The sequence goes on from JAUIKE010000039.1 coordinate 32,678, forward strand.
TTTCTTCAATTCTTCAGCTTCTTCTTTAGAAACGCCTTCTTTAACAGCAGAAGGAGCACCGTCTACTAATTCTTTAGCTTCTTTCAAGCCCAGGCCGAGCAAGTTTTTCACTTCTTTAACTACTTTCAGCTTTGCAGCACCGGCAGAATTCAACATAACGTCAAATTCAGTTTGTTCTTCAGCGGCACCTCCGGCATCACCACCAGCAGCAGCACCACCTACAGCCATTGCAACAGGAGCAGCAGCAGCTGGTTTGATACCATATTCGTCTTCCAAAATTTTAGCAAGTTCACTCACTTCCTTGATAGTCAAGTTAACAAGAGTTTCTGCTATGTCTTTTAATTCAGCCATTTTAAAAAAATTTAATTTACCGTTTAACTAATTAATTAAGCGGTGCGTAACATAATTTATAAGAGACGAGTGGTCTGCTCAAGAGCCACTCTGGTGGAAGCCTTACTTCCCTTTTTGTTCGATGGCGGTCAGGATACCTGAAATGGTATTGCCACCATAGTTGACCAATCCGGCCAGTGTTTGTTCGCTGGAAGTCAGTTGAGACACCAGGTTCGCTGCAGGTCCCTGCAGTTTGGTGATCAGTTCGCCCAGCAAATCTTCCTTTGATTTCAGTTTTGTCAGGAAGTCCAGTTGATCATCACCAACGATTACATCCTGATCGATATAAGCAGCTTTGAGGGTTGGTTTCTCCCCTTTATCGCCACGGTATTCTTTGATTACTTTTGCAGGAGCTTTTCCCTCTTCAGAGAAGAGGATAGCCGTTGTACCTTTCAGAGAATTATACAATCCTTCATAGGCAGTATCAGAAACGCGTTCCATGGCTTTGCGAATCAATGTATTCTTAACCATGCGCATTTCAACATTGTGTTCGAAGCATTTTCTTCTAAGATCAGTCGTGTCAGCTACGTTTAAGCTGGAAGGATCTGTCAGATAGAAAAACTTCGATTCTTTCAACTTTTCGGCCAACTCCTCGATTACAACCGTTTTTTGTGCTTTATTCATTACCACATTCTTTTTAAAGGTTAACGAAGAGATTTGACATCTACTTTAATGCCTGGGCTCATGGTACTGGCTACAGTCACCGACTTCATATAAGTCCCTTTGGCAGTAGATGGCTTCATCCGCAATAGCGTTGTAAGCAATTCATTAGCGTTGTCTTTGAGCTTTTCGGGCTCGAACGAAACGCGGCCGACTGAAGAGTGGATGATCCCGTATTTATCAACACGGAAAGAGATTTTACCCTTTTTCACTTCAGCTACAGCATCCCCGACATTAGGTGTAACAGTACCTGTTTTGGGGTTAGGCATCAGTCCGCGAGGTCCCAGTACCCGGCCGATACGTCCCACCTTAGCCATAACCTGTGGCATGGCGATCACTACGTCCACATCGGTCCAACCGTCCTGTACCTTTTGGATAAATTCATCCAGGCCTGCATAGTCTGCCCCTGCTGCTTTAGCTTCTTCTTCTTTATCTGGAGTACAAAAAACCAGCACTCTTTTCGACTTACCGGTACCGTGAGGAAGGCTGACCGTTCCTCTCAGTGCCTGATCGGCTTTACGCGGATCTATACCTAATCGGACGTGCAGATCAACGGAAGCGTCGAACTTAGCCACATTCACCTCTTTGACGAGGGCCATGGCCTCATCGAGAGAATATACCTTATCGGTCTCGACTTTGGCATTGGCTTTTGCTCTTTTTTTTCCAACTTTTGCCATTGCAATTTTATTTAAGGTGCTAACGTCCCTGTCTGAGCAGGAACTCCCTGTTATTTAATCTGTTTAACTATCACTGGCACTTTCGCCCTCCCAGGGAGGAGTACCTTTTACATTGATCCCCATGCTTCTGGCTGTACCGGCTACCATTTTCATACCTGACTCTACTGTAAAGCAGTTGAGGTCAGGCATTTTATTTTCAGCGATAGCTCTTACCTGATCCCAGGTAACGGAACCGACTTTTCTACGGTTTGACTCATCGGAGCCGCTTTTCAGTTTCGCTGCTTCCAGGAGTTGTATAGCCGCAGGAGGAGTCTTTATAACAAACTCGAAAGATTTATCTTTAAAAACGGTGATCACCACAGGCAACAGTTTGCCGGGCTGATCCTGCGTTTTCGCGTTAAATCTTTTGCAAAACTCCATGATATTCAGCCCCTTAGCACCAAGTGCCGGTCCAACTGGAGGAGCGGGGTTTGCCGCGCCGCCACGTACCTGAAGTTTTACATACGTTTCAATTTCCTTTGCCATTTCGTTATTTTTTACGCAAAAACTTAACTTTCGTCACTTTAGGGAAGCATCCTTTATGGAACTAAAGCAACCTATATTTATATGATACTAGGATGTTTTCTCTACCTGCATGAAGTTTAACTCCACCTCTGTACCTCTACCAAAGATCTTTACGATCACCTTGAGTTTCTTTTTCTCTTCATTCACTTCCTGAATATCTCCAACGAACTCACTGAAGGGACCGTCGATGATCTTCACCGTTTCTCCAACAATATATGGTTCGATCAATGATTCTCCGGAATCCTGAGACTCATCAACCTTACCGAGCATCCGGTTAGCTTCAGTAGCACGCATAGGTACCGGATTACTTTTGCCCAAGAAGTGGATGACGTTAGGAATGTTGGCGATGGCATTGATCATTTCTCCCGAAAACTTAGAGGGGATGGCTTCGATCAAGATATAGCCAGGAAGGATATTTCTTTCTGATATAACCTTTTTACCATTCCTAATTTTGTAGACCTTCTCTGTAGGTACCAGGACCGAGGTAATAAAATCTTCCCACTTATTGATCTGGATTTCCTTTTCAATACGCTCGCGGATTTTACGTTCTTTCCCACTAATTACCCTCAGAGAATACCACTTCTTTTCTTCAGACATTCAACTTTCCTTTTTGGTTAAAGGTCATATATAAAATCGAGCACCCCTTTAGAGATCAGGTCCATCACAAAAATGATCAACGCAAAGATCAGGGAAGCTATTAAAACAACAATGGTGCTGCTGGTAAGGCTGGACCAGGTTGGCCAGGTTACTTTATTCAGCAGTTCGTTGTAACTTTCCTTTACGTATAAAACTAGTCTTTCCATCGCGGTTCAAATTATAATTTCACGAGTTGTGAGTTTTTGCCATCCGGCGAAATCTCAACCCGCAAATTTTGGTTGCACGGGCAGAAGGATTCGAACCCTCGGCCTACGGTTTTGGAGACCGTCGCTCTACCAGCTGAGCTATGCCCGTGTATAAAGAAGATCAAGCTATGAAATGAGAAGCTTTAAAATTAGTAAAATCAGCTCCGCCCGAGGCGGAGTGATTTTACCAATTACTTATGTTCTTTTCAGAATAACTTGACCTTCTAAATTTATTTAATGCGGTGGTTGCCCCCCGTATTATTCAATGATTTCAGTAACCTGTCCGGCACCTACGGTACGGCCACCTTCACGAATCGCGAAACGCAGACCTTTTTCCATAGCGATTGGGTTGATCAGGCTTACTTCCAGTGAAACGTTATCACCAGGCATTACCATTTCTACACCATCCGGAAGAATAACATCACCTGTTACATCTGTTGTACGGAAGTAGAACTGAGGGCGGTATCCGTTGAAGAATGGTGTGTGACGACCACCTTCGTCTTTACCCAGTACGTACACCTCACACTTGAACTTCAGGTGTGGCTTAACAGAACCAGGCTTACAGATGACCATTCCACGCTTGATCGCTTCTTTATCAACACCACGAAGCAGCAGACCGGCATTGTCACCAGCTTCACCGCGGTCAAGAAGTTTGCGGAACATCTCTACTCCTGTAATTACTGAAGTGATAGGCTTTTCATCAGCACCCATCATACCTACGATCTCAACAGGATCACCTACTTTGATCACACCACGTTCGATACGACCCGTAGCTACGGTTCCACGACCTGTGATAGAGAATACGTCCTCAACAGGCATCAGGAAATCCTTATCTACAGCACGAACAGGCTCGGGGATCTGCTCATCCACAGCATCCATCAATTCTTTGATCGCCTTTATGCCTTCCGGATCATCTTCCAGAGCTTTCAGGGCAGAACCCTGGATAACGGCAGCGTTATCACCATCGAATTCGTACTGATCTAACAATTCACGAACTTCCATTTCTACAAGTTCGAGCATTTCTTCGTCATCAACAAGGTCAACCTTGTTCATGAAGACAACAATTTTAGGTACACCTACCTGGCGAGCAAGCAGGATGTGCTCACGAGTTTGAGGCATCGGACCGTCAGTGGCAGCAACCACAAGGATCGCTCCATCCATCTGAGCCGCACCAGTAACCATGTTCTTAACATAGTCGGCGTGACCAGGACAGTCTACGTGTGCGTAGTGACGATTAACTGTTTCGTACTCTACGTGAGCTGTGTTGATTGTAATACCTCTTTCCTTTTCCTCAGGAGCAGCATCGATTGAATCATAGTCTTTCTTAGCTGCCAGGCCATCTTTAGAAAGTACATATGTGATTGCTGCAGTCAATGTGGTTTTACCATGGTCAACATGCCCAATAGTCCCAATGTTAAGGTGAGGTTTCGTGCGCTGAAAAGTATCCTTAGCCATCGATTTTCAATTTTAAGATAAAGAAAGTATATAAAACTTTGATTTTTAATCGTAATGATGGAGCCAATGACGAGATTTGAACTCGTGACCCCTTCCTTACCATGGAAGTGCTCTACCCCTGAGCTACATTGGCAAATCAAAAAATGGAGCGGGAGACGAGGCTCGAACCCGCGACCCTCAGCTTGGAAGGCTGATGCTCTACCAACTGAGCTACTCCCGCTTTTAAACCAACCGAAGCTACAGCAAAGGTAGGTTACCATTTATTTTAAATGTCAATAGTCCACCTTCGCAAAAGCTCCGGTGGACAATGTGGGGGTGATAGGATTCGAACCTATTCAGTCAGAGACACCAGATTTACAGTCTGGCCCGGCTCTCCCACTCCGGCGCACCCCCTTATTTCATTTTACCATTTGTTTTTTTTTGTAATTTATTAATTTAACGGCCTCTGACACTTCAAAAACGGCCAAAAGACCAAATTAACAAACTGCAAAACAAACAAGAGCCAGCAGAGGGATTCGAACCCCCGACCCGCTGATTACAAATCAGCTGCTCTGGCCAACTGAGCTATGCTGGCATCAATTTTTTGGCGGTTTTTTCAAACCCGCTCAAGGTCTTTTCCTCAAAGCGATTGCAAAGATATATTAATTGGATCAAAAATCAAATACTTTGCTGTTTTTTTTATGCTTTATTATGAGGATGGCGCAAATTTAGAAACTTCCCATTAATTAAGAAATATTTAATGCAAAAAATAAAGAGGCGGCCTCTAAACCCATACATAGAAAATTGTAATTATCCCCGGAGAGGCATAATTTTTTAAACTTCAATGCACGGACCTACCGGCCGCCTCTTTTTTTCTATATTTAATGTGCAAATTTGCTTTTAAATTTCTTTATCTGTTTGCTCAGTGCCTTTACCACATCATCCGTAGCGGCTTCAAAGGTTTTGCTGGTAGCTTTGGCAAAAAGTTGGTCCCCCGGTACGTTTAAACTTACTTCCACTAGCTTATCCCTGACTTGTCCTGAATTTTCTAACCTCAATTTTACTTTCGCATTAATTATCTGATCTGAGAGTTTTTCAAGCTTGCTCAGTTTTTCTTCAATGAAGTCCAGTAATTTGGCGTCTGCTTTGAATTGAATGGCTTCGGTAGTTACTTTCATAATGTTCTGTTTTAAGTAGTTAGAAAAGTGTGGGTAGAGACTGTCTCATCCGCCTGAGGCGGATTCGCCAGCCAATTTTATTTTTTAGGGAGGTGTTTTTTGAGCCCGTTCGGGCTCAAAAAACACCTCCCTAAAAGTAGATTATAGGGCAGCTCATAACGACGAAGGAGTTATGAGACAGCCCTTCTTTTAGTCTCCTGCCTTTGGATGGGCTTTTTTATACACTTTTTTGAGTTGTTCGATCGAATTATGGGTATAGATCTGAGTGGCGGCCAGGCTGGAATGGCCTAACAGGTCTTTAATGGCATTGAGTTCTGCCCCGTTATTTGACAAATGAGTCGCAAAACTATGTCGCAATACGTGAGGGCTTTTTTTCTCAGCCGTAGTAATGAGCGATAAATATTTTTTAACCGTATTATAAACAAATTTGGGATATAGCGGCTTCCCTTTATCTGTAAGCAGAAGCCTCGTATTTGTTTCCGGGAAAGTTGCATCACGAACTTCTATATAATGTATGATCAAATCATGGACCATATGTCCGAAAGGAATTTTACGTTCTTTATTCCCCTTTCCCAATACCTTCAATGTTTTCTCCGCCAAGAATACATCCTGTACCTTCAGGCCGATGAGCTCGGCGCGCCGCATTCCCGTCCCATACAGCAAAGCCAGGATCAATTGATCACGCAGTGCCGGGAACTCATCATTGGAGAAATAGGAGACCTTCTCAAAAAGGGTCTGCAATTCTTTTTCCTGCAGGTAAGCCGGTAAGCGTTTAGCGACCTTGGGAGTAGAAATTTTCAACATCGGATTTTGCTGTAGCCGGCCTTGTTTGAGCAAAAAACGAAAATAAGTTTTTAAGCTCGCCGACTTACGAGCTACGGTGGCAGTGCTTAAGCCTTCTGTAATAAGCTGTACCATCCAGGAGCGAATGTGGAAATGCTCGATCTCTTCCAGATTAGTGGTTTGGTAAGTCGTTTTTATAAATTCAAAAAACTGATCCAGGTCACCTAAATAAGCGGTTAATGTATGAGGGGAGAGTCGTTTTTCGTACCGAAGGTATTGCTCAAAGGCTTTGATGTGCATAGGCGACTTTTAAAATTCTGGTAACGATAAAAAGCTTGGAGTCTTTTAAATCATTATTAATTTAAGGTAAGGGTTTAGTGTTTAAAATGCAAATAAAAAAGAGGGGCTCCCGATCGGGAGCCCCTCTTTTTTTATTTGCAAAAACGATTGTTAATACCCCGGATTCTGAGTCAGACTAGGGTTGGCATTGATTTCACGCTGAGGAATTGGAAATACCAATTCGTTGGCGTTGTATGCAAAGCCACCAACGCTCTGACCAAGACGCTTGATGTCATGGATCTTAGCTCCTTCATGAGCCAGTTCCAAACGACGTTCAAATAAAACATCCTCCAGTGTTACATCCGTAGCCGCGGGAAGTCCTGCTCTGGTATGAACCGCATTGTAATCATCTACCGGCGCAGCTCCAGTTGAGCTACCCAGGCGGATATTACATTCAGCTCTGACAAGATACATTTCTGCTAATCTCACCACACCGACGTTACCGAATTGATTGTTCCACTTACCGCTTCTCATGGCACCGTTGCCCATAAAGAACAAAGCCAATCGGGTATCAGCCGGATCGTATAGATCCAGGTGCCCCTGAAAGATTTCGATATCACCGTCACGGCCACCAAAGTCAGGAATAGACCAGAATGTATTCATCGCATTTGTTCCATCCTGTGTAGTATTTTGAATCGCAAAAATATCTTCAGAAGAATTAGCATCTCTATTGAACACATCTGCATAATCCCCGAGTAAAGCATACTCACCCGACTCAATTACGGCATTGGCTGCATTCAAAGCATTTTGGTATTCTCCTCTTTGTAGATATACCCTTGCCAGAATAGCGTTGGCAGCGCCGCTACTAGCTCTCCAGCTATTGCTTGAAGGTAAGATACTAGCTGCTCTTGTTAAGTCGGCTAGAATTTGATTATATACCTCATCCACCGTATTGCGAGCGACGTAACTATCGTCCGTAATACCTCGTGTTGGGGTAAGAACCAAAGGCACTCCTGTCTGAGAATTGACCTGACCTGCTTCATAAGGCAGGGCATAAAAGCGGATCAATTCGAAATAAAGAAGACCTCTCATAAAGAGTGCTTCTCCCTCCACTGTATTCCGGTCAGAATCGTTGACTCTATCCAATGCTGACAAAACATTATTGAGTATATTGATGGTCTGGTAAGCATCGAGCCAGGTCCCTTCGGCATCGGCATTATCAGAGTTCATTTGTTTGGTGAACATTTCGCGAGGCCCTACAAAAGTACCTACCCATTGAATCTCTCCATCACCACCAAGTAATTCAGAGTTACGGAGTGTTTCTCCGCCAAAGAGATTGCCAACGCCTAGTTCGTCATAAGCACCGACAAGAACCGCCTTGATGTTGGCATCCGTTTCCAAAGCCAGGCTTTCACTGATACTCTGGGCCGGCTCCAGTTCTAATTGTTCATCACATCCAAAAAAGCCTAACACTAACAGGCCGATGAATAATGATTTTATATTAATAACTTTCATGAATTTCGTTTTTTAGAATTAAAGACCAATGTTGATACCAAATACAATGGTTTTAGGCTGTGGAGCCGCATAGAAGTCCTGACCGAAAGTAATGTTACTGACGTTGTAGTCGGTAGATACTTCAGGATCCCATCCATCATAATCAGTGAAAGTCGCCAGGTTCTGGCCGGTTACATACAATCTCAGTCTGCTCAATCCAATATTTTGCAATACGCTTCTTGGGAATTCATATCCGAACGTAACGTTTTGTAAACGAACGAAGGAACCCTCTCTGATATAACGGCTCTGACGTCTTTGGTCACCGTTTCCTCCCAGGAAGATAGCCTTAGGAACGTCCGTAATATCACCAGGCTGCTGCCAGCGATTTAGCTGATCTTTGGTTTGGTTATCGAACCAGGCACCCTGAGTAGACATGAAATATCCGGAACCGTTGAACAGCTGGTTGCCGAATACGCCACGGAATTGTACGCTCAGGCTAAATCCTTTGTAAGAGAAATCGTTGGTTACACCACCGATCACATCTGGGTTAGGATCTCCCATCACCACATCATTTGCTTCAGCAAAGTCATTGGTCGTTTCTCTGCCCGTATTTTCTCCATTGATGTACCAAATGGCGTCACCATTAGCGGGATCTACTCCTGCGTACTCTTTCCCCCAGAAGACACCAAGTGGTTCGCCGATTTTTACGATGTTAGTACCACCGTCAATCATATCCTGTCCATCAGCCAAACGAGTCACTTCATTTTGGTTAAAGGCCAGGTTCAGGCTGGTATTCCACTTAAATTCACCAACAAGGTTATTGGTATTCAAAACAAATTCAAATCCTTTGTTTTCAATTGCACCGATGTTACGTGTCTGAGTAGTAAAACCAGCAGTTCCGGGAACCGGCACATTTAATAACATATCATCCGTTTCTTTGATGTAGTAGTCAATCTCACCATTGATGCGATTATCAATGAAACCGAAATCGATACCTACGTCAATCTGTGTAACACTTTCCCAGGTAAGGTCTGGGTTAGGAATTTGAGAAGGCTGCAAACCAGGTGTTCCATTGTAACCTTCTGCACCGTAAAGCCCCAGTGAAGGGAAGTTACCAATCGCAGCATTACCTGTTTGTCCCCAGCTGGCGCGAAGTTTCAAGAAGCTCAGTGTAGAGCCTCCTGCGAGGAAATCCTCTTCACTCAACACCCACCCGGCAGAAACTGCGGGGAAGACACCATAGCGATTGTTTTCACCAAAACGGGAAGAACCATCCACACGTGCACTAACTGAGAAAAGATATTTTCTGTCAAAGTTATAGTTTGCTCTTAAGAAATAAGAAGCAAAAGAGAACTGAGTCAGGGAAGAGGTACCTAGTGTGATATCGGCTGCAGAAGCGAGCGTTTTCAAATCATCAACAGGGAACTCCTGACCATCTGTACGAGTCAGGTTCCGCTCTGATTTTTGGTATTCAATACCACCTACCAGGTCTAAGTTATGTACATCATTAAGAGTAGTGATGTAATTGGCATACAGTTTGGTATTGTAGTTGAGGACCTGAACGGATTGAGAAGATCCAAAACCGTTACTGGCCTGCCCGGAAAAGGTTTTCACTCCCCAGAAGGCATCGTCTCTTAGGTTATAAATATCCACAGCCACTTCTCCATTTATTCTCAGCCCCGGAGCTAATTCATAACGAAGATAACCGTTAGCAATGTTTCGGTATGTGGTTACATTTCTTTGCGCTTCTTCTGTATCGATCAAGCCATTGTAGTAAACGTTGATCGGGCGATCGAATAGCTCGCCTGGCTGGTAGGTACGACCTCCAAATGGAGAAGTGTAGGCCTCATTCAAAGGGTTCCGTACTGGTGTAATGGGGGCCTGGGCTATGAGCTGCAATGGGGTCGAAAAAGCGTTGTCATTCGACACCTGATCGGTAAAGGTCCGTGAAATACTCATATTCACTCCGGCGGTCAGTTTTTCAGTGATGCTGTGATCCAGGTTCAGACGGCCGCTCATACGTGTAAATCCGTTACCTACCAGGATACCTTCCTGATCACTCCAACCCAGACCTACGTAAAAACGAGTTTTTTCATCTCCACCGGAGAAAGATAAGTTAGCCTGACGGGACAGGGCGTCTTTCCTAAAGGCTTCATCCTGCCAGTCGGTGTCCGTTTCGTTGGTACGCCAATCGGATGGCCCGGCGTAGCGATCAAAACGAGCTTCCACCCAGTCTTTCCAGTTGAAACCATCAGGTGTATTACCTTCGATCTCATCCAGGTTAACGGCAGCTTCTGTAAACAGTTCTACATACTCAGCTGCATTCACGAACTCTCTGCGCCCGGTCGGATTGCTAAAACCGAACTGGTAGCCGGCTTCGACCTTCGTTTTTCCTTTTTTACCTTGCTTGGTTGTGATAAGTACTACTCCATTAGCTGCACGTGATCCATAAATAGCAGCGGCAGAAGCATCTTTTAGGATTTCAACTGACTCAATGTCGTTGAAGTTTAAATCAGCCAGTGGGTTCAAGGAAGCACCGCTGAGGTTTTGAGATTCGGTCGTAACCGGAATACCGTCAATTACATATAACGGTTGGTTACTGGCAGTAATAGAGGCCGCCCCACGGATACGAACACGCATCTGAGCGCCCGGCTTACCATTAACAGACTCAATAAATACCCCTGCACTCTTACCTTGAAGGTTTTGTTCCAATGTGGTAACAGGCGTATTCTCTAATTTCTCGCTGCCTACTTTGGCAATATTACCAGTTACGGTAGATTTGATCTGGGTACCGTATCCTACAACCACCACTTCATTGAGTTGTTCAACCGCTTCTTCTAAGGTTACATCGATTACATTAGAAGTGCCTAATGCAATTTCCTGGGTACGAAAACCGGTATAACTAAATACCAGTGTCGTTACTCCTTCGGGAACGTTCAATGTATAGGAGCCGTCAATATCTGTCACTGTACCACTAGTCGTACCTTGTGCCAGAATAGATGCACCTATCAGGGCCTCGCCATCAGCGTCGGTGACCGTACCGCTGATCGACCTTTGTGCCAGGGTAGTGCCCAACACAAATAGCATCAATCCAAAAACTAAAGAAAGTTTTTTCATACGATTACAAGTTTATGAATGTAAAAATCGCCCATATGGGCATTTTTTTGAACCAATGAATTGCTAATGTAGCAATTACTCGTAATGAATAACTTGATAATCATCACTTTCGCTGCTTAGCCCTCCCGATCGTTTTTGAAATCCAAGCAGTTCATTTATCTCTTTTCTTTTTTGAAAAAAAATTTACAGAACAAACACAATTTTTTCCAACTTACTGTAAAACAATATTTTACAACCACTAACAAAAGCTGCTAAGTTCCTCCGTTTTTTTTGTAAACAATTTGTTAAGGGTGTCTTAAATTTTTTGCCAGAAAAGATTTAAATTCTGATAAAAAGGACAAAAAATTGACAATGGATATAGGCAGGTGGGTAATGAGGACGGGGGGCTTTTAGATTGTTTTTTTTGTCTGAACCGCAGATTTTCAATGATTTGACTGATTTCACAGAAGTATTTTGTCCGAACGGACAAAATCTTTTCTGTGTGATCCGCCGAATCCGCGGAAATCCGCGGTTCAGACAAAAAAAAGAGGAAGCAGCCAAAGACCGCTTCCCCTTTTTTAGAATTCAAGGGGTTGTGTAAAAACTCCTTCGGCCTTTTCACACAACCTCCTAAATAAAATTTAATGGGGTGGGTAAAAACGAGGAACGAGTTTTTACACAACCCCTTAAATCACGCTTACTTATCCCACCAAAGTGGTGTGTGCAAGTTATCTTCACCACCTAGAAGACTAACGGCGGCGTTGTAGTTATCAGAGTTGATATCTCTTTCTGTAGTTGGGTATCCCTGACGTACAGGAATTTCCGGCTGTGGACTCAGTGGGTCCGGAGCAGGAGACAAGGTTGGGTAACCCGTTCTTCTCCACTCAGCCCAAGATTCCAGACCATTCAGGTACAAAGCAACCCACTTTTGGTTGTGGATCAACTCCATGGCATTACCTGCATCCCAGGCTACTTCAGACTGTGCGATGAAAGCCGTGAAAGCATCTTCATCATACACACCCCACTGTCTCCAGGAAGCGCGAATGGCATCCTCGTACAATGCCTGAGCATCGCCGTTTATCCAACCTTTCTGAACTGCCTCTGCCTGAGCAAACAACATTTCAGCATAAGTGATAACTGCCAAAGGAGTATCCTGTCCTCTTACCCCAGGATTACCAGGGAAAGAAACATCTGCGTTAGGAATGTCACCGGCATTCTCAATACCATAAGGCATACCTTGAACATCGCCAAAGTTAGGCGCCGGATCAGCAAATACATCCAGACGAGGATCGCTCAAAGGCTTCATGTAATCAACCAAAGTAGAGCTGACTGCATAGTCCGTACGAGTAATGAAAGCTCCGAACCAAGGATTTTGATTAGCTGCTTCTGCCAGGTAAGGATACATAACATCTTCATCATTGCTGGAAATAACACCAGCAGCAATGGCATCTACAAACTCAGCCTGAGCAGTAGCAGGAGCTACCTCAGATAAGCGCAAAGCCATTTTTGCACGTACAGAGTTGGCAAACTTAGCCCACATATCCATATCACCACCTAAGATGAAGTCACCGTCTACACCAGCGCCGCCATCCATTTGAGCTACTGCTTCTTTCAATTCTTTGAACAGATCAGTATAGATAACCTCCTGCGAATCATATGCAGGTCTCAGGTTGTCTCTTCCCTGGAGTGCATTGGTGTAAGGAAGGGGTCCCCAACGATCAGTCAACACATGGAAAAAGTAAGCTTTCAAAATACGAGCTACAGCGATTTGATTGGCATTAGAACCAGAAACCAAAGCGTCGACAGCTGTTGCAGGATCCGTATTCAACTCAATGATGTGGTTCAGGTCAGCTAAAGGACCGGTATACCAACCATTGAAGTCGAAGTTGATACCAGAATATCTGGAAGCATCCGTGTACTGTGTTTCAGACATATGCTGAACATACAATACCTCTGTAGTACGGCTTACCACAGAGGAAACCGAACGCAAAGCATTGGTCAACAACACCTCCGGTGCTACGGAAGTCGTGTTGTTAGGGTCGTTGTTGATGTCGCCGAAGTCACTACAGCTAACACCTGCCAACATGAGAAGAGCCATCAGGCTAATCTTAAATATATTTTTCATTTTCTGTTTTTTATAGTTCAGAATACCCCTAAACTCAGGAGTTTAGAAAGTAAGCCGGCCGCTCAGCCGGCTTACTCTCAGATGTATCTCACTAGTTTATGCGGGTATCTATAAATTAAACAATTAAGCTACAGGTCAACTGAACCTGTCATTAGAATCCAATTCTCAGGTTAAGACCCAAGGAACGTACACCTGGCAAAGAACCACTTTCCTGATATACATAGTTACTGCTTCCAGGAGGTAATTCAGAAGGATCAATACCATCAACTTCTGAGTGCATCAACCATAGGTTTCTCGCAATCAAAGAAAGTTTCAGGCTTCTGATCGGTGTATTCGCTAAGATCTTAGATGGGAAGTTATATCCAAAGCTTAATTCTCTGAACTTCACGTATGTAGCATCGTACAACCATCTTTCAACCATTCCGAATAAGTGGTCAGAATAGTGAGTCTGAGGATCTACGTATGCCGTATGAGGAGTACCGTCGGCCAATACACCTTCAACCTTCACACCACCACCTTGGCTGACCGGGTCACGGATAGGATTACCCTTGTCGTTCAATCCAACTGTTTCAGCACCTAATCCAGAGTAAGCGTTAAACATTCTTGTGATAGAGTGGAACTGACCTCCAATCTGGAATTCAATGAATGCAGTCAAAGAGAAGTTATTAAAGTCAATAACGTTTCTGAAACCACCAGTCCAGTCAGGAAGGAATCCTCCCAGTTCTTTACCTTCAGTTCTTACATAAGAACCATCTTCATTAATGATTGGCAGGCTTTCATCGCCATTGTAGTAAGTGAATCCTCTACCTCTGAATTGTCCCCACTCTTGTCCAACAGGAGCGTTGATGGAGATACCACCCCATCCGAATCCATCCAGACGTCTGTTATCCAAACCATCAGCTAATTCTACTACTTCGGAAGTATTGGTAGCGGCATTCAGGTAAATATCCCAGTTGAATTTACTGGATCTAACAGGAGAAGCATTCAAGGCAATTTCTAGACCTTTTGAGGTAATGTTTCCTGCGTTGATGATCGCAGCGGAGAAACCTGAAGAACCAGGTACAGTCAATGTCAGGATCTGATCTTCTGCTTCGTTGTTGTAGTAAGCTACGTCCAATCCTAAGCGATCGTTCAGGAAGCGCAGTTCCACACCTACTTCATAAGAAGAAGACAAGGCTGGCTTGAGGTCTTCATTTACAAGTGTATTAGGTAGAGAGAAAGCAGCTACTGAACCATAAGGAGTACCCGCTCCATAGGTAAACTGAGTATTGTAAGGTCCGATATCAGATCCAACCTGAGCGAAAGATCCGCGGATCTTACCAAAGGACAGGAAGCTGGAATTCATCAGCTCAGAGAATACAAAACTACCGGTGATAGAAGGATACAGGTAAGAATTGTTTTCTACTGGAAGCGCTGAAGACCAGTCGTTACGCAGTGTAAAGCCTAAGTATAGGAAAGACTTGTAACCAAAGTTAGCACTACCGTATGCCGAGCGAACTACCTTTTCAGAAATATAGTTCGTCGCTGTAGGACGGTCAGTAGAAGCTTTAACGTTGTACAAGTTAGGAACATTCAAACCACCGGCAGTACCTACCTGGTTAGAACGGAAATCATTTCTGCGGATGTTCGCACCAAAGCTGGCATCGACAGAGATGTCTCCAAAGTTCTTATTGAAGTTCGCAAGGAATTCGTAGTTATCTTCACGTCCGTTAGCTACGTATTCATCATAGCGATCCTGATCCAGAAGACCAGAAGTAGCTCTTTGCTCCCGACGGAAAGTATAATCGTCTCTTCTCAAGAACCCGGCGATAGACAAGTTCTCATTGATCTGATAAGTCAGAGAGATGTTACCGAAATAACGGTTACGACTGTCGGTAGTAGCATTTTCATACTGTGTCGCGAATGGGCTATCCCAGTACAAAGGACGCAGGTTAGTAGAAGAACGGATATTCCAAGACTTAAACGTTCCGTCAGGGTTTTTGTAATCCCGCAGACGGTCAATGTCCAACTGACGCTGGAACCACTGGTTGAAGGACATGGTCACGTTGTACTGACCATCATAACCATAACCAGGACGTCCCAAACCGGCAATATCAACAAAGTTTACGCTGGTTCCGAGAGTCAATTTGTCTGTCAGCTTCGTAGAAGCATTGATACTGATATTGGTACGATCCAGCTCACTGTTTGGCAATACTCCATCCTGCTGGATGTTCGTAAAGGACAAACGGAAAGTAGTTGTTTCGTTACCACCGGACAGGGCGATGTTGTTGTTGAAAGTAATACCTGTTTCGTAGAAGTCTCTTACGTTATCAGGGTTTGGAGACAGGGGTACTTGAGTACCATAGTCATCTGTTCCTGGAAACCAAGACCACCAAGGGCGGTATAATGTACCATCCATTCTTGGGCCCCAGCTTTCATCCGCTGCGTAGTTCAAAACATTGTAAGTTTGACCATCAACCTGGTCAGTGGCAGACAGGAAGTCCTGAGTATAACCACCGGCATATTCATCCTGGTATTCAGGAAGAATATATACGCGATCCGCTGTTACCGAACCTGTGTAGGTAACACCGATACCTTGGCGTTGTTTGCCCTTCTTGGTAGTGATCAAAACGACACCACCTGCACCACGCTGACCGTAAATGGCCGTAGCGGCAGGTCCCTTCAGTACTGAGATGCTCTCAATATCTTCTGGGTTCATGTCAGAAGCGAGGTTACCGTAATCGAAACCGCGCTCGTCACCTGAGAAGTTAGCGTTAGAAATTGGTGTACCGTCAATTACGAACAATGGCTGACCACCGGTCAGAGAGTTCGCTCCGCGAATACGGATATTGGCAGATCCACCCAGCTGAGCGCCACCTGCAGATACGACCTGAACACCGGCTACCTTACCCGTCAGGGCACTAACCACGTTCTGGTCACCTACAGCAGTAACGGCATCTCCGCTAACTTCCTGTACTGCGTATCCAAGAGATTTCTTTTCTCTTTCGATACCCAGACCTGTAACGACTGCTTCTGTGAGTAATACCCCTTCCTGGAGAGTGAGTTCGAAAGAGGTTTGGTTACCGATCTCTACTTCCTGAGAAGTAAAACCAGTGTAGCTAATTACTAGCGTTGTTGCGTTAGCTGGTACTTCGAATTCGAACTTACCGTCGAAGTCTGTAACAGTACCTTGTGATGTTCCTTTAACCAGGATACTGGCACCAATTAATGGTTCACCTTCCTGATCGGATACAGTTCCTGATACCATTTTTTGTGCAACAGCCGTACCGGCTACAAACAAAAATAGCATCAAAACTAGTGAGAGTTTTTTCATACTAATACATTTTTTTAAGAATTAATTAATCCCAGGCCAAATTTATAAAAATGAAATAACGTTTCCTTAACATTGGAATAATTTAACTATTCAAAATCGCCGACTTTACATCAATACCCAACACAATACATTGATTACTAGACAAATACGAAGAGAAAAATGAATGAAAAAAAATAAAACCGGTTGGATATTTTATTTTTTTACCAACGATTTTGTGAACCAAAATGAGAAAAAGAGGTTGTAAAATCATTTGCCTTATATGAAAAGGCATCAAGATTTGGAAGCTTGATTTTTAATTTTTATGCACGTGTGTTTATTGCTAAAAATAAAGAAATAATAAAAAGAGGGAGATCTGCCCTGGGGCAGATCTCCCTCTTTTTATTATTTCAGAAGCCTTAAGTACATCTGAATTGTATTCTGTAGGCCATAGTACATTGCATCACAGATCAGGGCATGTCCGATAGATACTTCTAGTAATTCACTGACATTATCCTTATAAAACTTCAAATTATCCAGGTTCAGATCGTGCCCCGCATTGATACCGATGCCTATTTTATTGGCTAGCAAGGCACAGCGACGGTGCGCTGCCACTGCTTTTTGAGGATCCTTCGTATATGCCTTGGCAAAATCGCCGGTATAAAATTCAATACGATCCGCTCCTACCTTTTTTGCGCCTTCTACAAATTGCTCGACAGGATCCACAAAAATGGATACTCGGACTCCTTTTTCATGAAGAGCATGGACTGTGTCGGTGAGAAAATCATGATTTTTAATGGTATCCCAGCCCTGATCGGATGTAAGCTGATCCGGAGAATCCGGTACAAGGGTACACTGATCCGGCTGATTATCCAATACCAGTTGCATAAATCGGTCGGATGGATTGCCTTCGATATTAAATTCAGTTTGGACTATTTCTTTTAAGAGAGGTACATCACTGTAGCGAATGTGTCGCTCATCAGGCCGCGGATGAACCGTAATCCCCTCTGCGCCAAAGGCTTCACAATCTTTGGCTACCTGCACCAAATCCGGCAAATTTCCACCGCGGGAATTACGAACCAAAGCTACTTTATTGATGTTGACACTAAGTCTTGTCATATCCGAAATTTTTGCCCTAAATTTACGAAAAATAGGTAGATGGATAATCTTATAGACAAAGTTGACATAGAACCGACAAAGCCGAAAAAAACACCCCAGCCGGTTTTTTTCACATTTTTATTATTAATAGTAGCTGTTTTGGTGGGAAGCCTGATAGGTAACCTGCTCGTATTAGCCATTGCTCAAGCCCAGGGAATCAGCCTTCAGGAACTGCTGACTCAAACGGATGAGAATAGCCCTCTTGGTACCCGCAATTTTTTAAGGCTTGTCAATCTGGTCAGCCATTTTATGACTTTTAGCTTACCTTCTATTGCACTAATCCTTTTCCTTTATCGTGATAAGGCCATAGTATTTTTCAAACTGGATCGAATGCCTATCGGCAGGAATGTATTCTATAGTATTCTTTTCATCTTAATTTCTTTTCCTCTGGCCCAATTCACCTACTGGCTTAACCAACAAATACCATTGCCAGAATGGGCTATAGAAATGGAAAACTCAGCGGAAGGCATGCTCAAGAGCGTTTTAAATATGCAAAGCCCCTGGGAATTACTTTTTAATCTGTTGGTAGTTGCTGTGATTCCTGCAATCGGAGAAGAACTTTTATTCAGAGGGATCATTCAGCAAAAGTTAGAAAAAGCATGGGGGAATGCTATTCTGGCGGTATGGGTTACCGGGATTTTGTTTAGTGCTATCCACTTGCAATTCCAAGGATTTATTCCACGTATGATATTAGGTGCCATGCTGGGCTATCTACTTATTTGGACCCGAAACTTATGGATTCCCATTATCGCCCATTTTGTCTTTAACGGTGCTCAGGTAATTGCTCAATATTATTATGGTGCAGATATTGATCCGGAAGCCTTGAATGAGATGGAGAAAGCACCCTGGATAGTGGGCTTGTTCTCCGCTGCTGCACTCATCGGTGTGGGCATCATTATTAACCGCTATAATCAACAAAGATTTATGGAAGAGGAAAGCGGGCCGGCTGACGACCCTTCCGTCTAAGTCATTAATTATATATTTGCTTGAGGCCGTGGCCTCAAGCAAATATATAATTAAATTTGTCCAGACAGTTATTCGAAAAATAGTACATGGATAGGATAAAAGCTCGTGTCATTACCTCTGTTTTCTTTGTATTGATTATGCTGATAAGCATATTGGCGGGCCCCTATTCTTTTCTGATCCTTTTTGGCCTTATCAATTTGGTTTGCCTAGTCGAATTTTACGGCTTATTGCTACCTACCAAGGGATGGTCGGCCATGATCCGCATTGTCATTGGTTTAATTATTGCCAGTCTACCCTATTTTATTACCGCCGGCCTGTATCTCGGCCTGTTGAATGATCAGAATCTGATGGTGCTTGACATCATGATTATTGTTCTGCCATCCTTTTTCCTTTTATTCCTTTTTGAGTTGTATACCGGGGATGATCAGCCCTTTCTTTTTCTGGCCTATATGGTAATGGGCTTTTTCTATATAGGTCTGCCTTTCTGTTTGTTGATCCCCCTGGCATTCCCGATGCAAACGTATTTCTTTGACATTGTTCTGGGCATCATTTTATACAATTGGGCTCATGACACCTCCGCTTTTTTTATTGGTTCCAAACTCGGAAAAACGCCCCTCTTACCTCGAATTTCCCCAAAAAAAACCTGGGAAGGCACCTTAGGAGGGATCTTGATTACTATTTTAATCAGCATTCCTATGAGTTTTTTGTTTCTCTCTCTTTCCTTTATTCAATGGCTTGGCATAGCGATCATCATCGGACTGATGAGCAATCTGGGAGACCTGGTCGAGTCCATGCTTAAAAGAAGTGTGCGAATTAAGGATACCAGCCAGATCCTGCCAGGTCACGGAGGACTGATGGATCGTTTTGATGCCCTGATCTTTAGCGTGCCTTTTGTGGTGCTATATTTGTATTTGTCGGGGAGTATCGATGTATTATTCTAATATTTGTTTGTTGTTTGAACCGCGGATTTCCGCGAATTCAGCGGATAACACGGAAAAGACTTTTGGCCGATAGCCAAAAACTCTTCTGTAAAACCTGCCCAATCGATGAAAATCCGCGGTTCAAACAACAGCAATAACATCCACTCCTGCCTTCACCCGATCCCCCAGCTTAACTTTTAAGTCCGCATTCAGAGGCAAAAAAACATCCACTCTTGATCCAAATTTGATAAAGCCCAACTCGTCGCCCTGCTCCATTCGCATTCCTTCCTTAGCGTAGGTGCGAATACGACGGGCCATGGCCCCGGCTATTTGTCGAATGACAAAAGCATGTTTATCTGATTCAATGGCAGTGGTGGTGCGCTCATTGTCGGTAGAGGATTTCGGGTGCCAGGCCACCAGGTATTTCCCCGGATGGTGTTTTACGTATTTCACCCGACCGGATACCGGAACTCGATTACAATGCACATCTGTGGGGGACATAAAGATGGAAATCATCAGGCGTTTATCTTGTAAGTATTCCTCTTCTATTCTTTCTTCGATTACGACTACCTTTCCATCGGCGGGCGCATAAAAAAGTTGATTATCTAATTCGGGGGGGACTCTTTTTGGGTGTCTAAAAAATTGAAGTACAAAGAGCACCAGGATCACAGCTCCGACTAATAGAAAGGGAAATAGAACAGGGAGCAGCATTTTGATCCCAAACAACAGCCCTCCAATAAAGATGAGGGTGATTATTATGATTGTATTTCCTTCACGGTGCAGATTCATGCTTGTAGGGTAAATTAGTGTAAGTAACTGACGTTAGACATATAGGCATGAGTGCCGCTGCGCTGCAGCTTTATTTCGCACCGGTTTTTCTACCTACGGTTGGCACCGTAGGTTAGAAGCTGTCACCGCTTCGCGGTTTATGGGACCTGCCTTAATAGCCGCTTTGCGGCGAAAGCTTCTGAAGCTCGGGTGTCAACCCGAGCTAAAAAAAAGCTGACCTTTAAAAGCTGCAGCGCAGCGGCACTCATGCCTGTCTGTCTAACGTCAGTTACTAAGTTGTTTTGATTTTTTTGTCTGAACCGCCGATTTCTGTGGATTTGACAGATTCCACAGAAAGGATTTTTGACCTTCAGTCAAAAATCTCTATCAGTGAAATCAGCTGAATCTGCTAAAATCCGCGGTTCAGACAAAAAGAATGAATAAAATGAACTCCACCACACCTCAATACTCCTTCCAAACCACTTTTCCCTCCATATTGATATAAGCCCAGCGGTTTTTGTACTCGATCAAGGCCAGGCCTTCCCGGAAAGGCCAGGCGCGATCAAAGATCGGCTGGATGAGCCAATCGCCTAATTCATCTATGTAGCCCCATTTCCCATTATTCATGACTTGTGCCAGCCCCTGTGAGAACAAGCCGGCATTTTCATACTGAAAAGGAATAACCGGCGTGCCGGAAAGGTCAATATAACCAAAGAGACCACCTTGGCGGGCCAGAGCCAGGCCTTCAACAAAATCGCCGACTGATTCAAAGGACGGAGGAATAACAAGGGCCCCTTGCTGGTCAATAAATCCCCACAAATCCTCCTTTTTGACCATAGCCATGCCATCGAAAAACTCACCGTTGGGCATATTGTCCACCCATTCAAACTGGGGAGGAAGAATCTCTTCACCCTTAACCCCGATCAATCCCCAAAGATTATTTTTTACAACCACCCCTACCCCTGATTGAAAGGGGTAGCATTTATCGTACTGCATCGGAATGGCCACCTCTCCTTCCGGATTGATGTATCCCCACTTCCATTCGATCTCCACCGGTGCCCGGCCATATTTGAATTCCCCGGCATTGTCAAAAGTCGGAGGAATGTGCCACTCCCCTTCCTTGGTAATAAAACCATACATTCGATCAAAACGAACCGCTGCCAGGCCTCCGCTAAAATCCCGGGCATGCTCAAATTGAATATCGATAAAAAGATTGCCTCTTTTATCCATATAGCCCCAACGGTTGACCAGCTGAGCACGAGCCAGATCCTCTTCAAAATGACCGACAAAATTAAAGAAGTACTTTATCAGCAATCGGCCCATCTCATCCATCTGGACCAACTTATCATTCAAGCGAACCCTGGAAAACCCATGATAGAAGTCTTCCGCTTCGATGTATTGCGGTTCTATGATGATTTCACCATGCTTATTGATAAAACCATATTTTCCTTGTTCCCTTATTTTGAATAGTGGTTCTGTCATTTTGGTAGAAGGTAAAAGTTAACCGCCTGAGATGCTGTGTTAAAAACCAAGCGAAGTTCTTTGAAATTTTGTAAATTGTTACCTACCAAAGGAGGTTACTTTAGAGTAATCATCCAGCGTAGGCAGGATTAG
>JAUIKE010000267.1 GCA_030430845.1 Bacteroidia bacterium
CCCGCCCTTCAAAAAAATTCACAAAGGCCCGGTGTAAATTTTTCAGGCTACTGTTTAAAGACTGAGAGTTCACTTCTTTCAGCCAGCTGTAATCATCCTGTTGTTTCAATGCTTTTGCTTCCCGATTACAGTCAAACCAACTCATCGACCGGCCCTTTTCCTTGTACCTGTTTTTGCGAAGCTCCAAAAAATGATTGTAAATGAAGCGAGCACAGCCGAAATGTTTGGCCAGTTTCAATTCCTGCTCAGCGCTAGGATATATTCTGTATTTGTAGGCTCGTTTCATTAATTAAAAATACAAAAAGTTGCCCACTAAAACACGTTTTGTTTTAATAACTTATCCACATTTGCTCTTCAAATCTTAGACTGGCAAAGCCTACTGACATGACCACCGTCAAAGACGGTGGTTTTTATTGTTTAATAAATTTTTCTATTAGAGGGGTTAAAGTGTTTGGCCCGTACGGGCCAAACACTTTAACCCCTCTAATGAAATTTTTCTTGTATTCATCACAACTTGGATTAATTATTCAGGCCTCATTTCTATCGGATAAATACAAGCGAACGGACTGCCCTCTGTTTATTTTGTTACTGGTAGTATACACAAATTGAGGCATTAAGTGAATTTCCCTGGGCCTTTCATATTTTTCCAATTCCTGCTCGAACGCCTCGTACCATTCTTCCTTGATGGCATTGGCTTCCACGAACAATACCATTTTCTGGCCCAGCATGGGGTCGGGAAGGGCTGCAATGAAATAGGGAGGAGAAATATAAGCGGCTAACTTAGATTCAATGACCTCCGGACTCAACTTTATTCCGCCGGAATTGATCAGGTTATCCAGCCGGCCTTTCCATCGGAAAGAGCTTTCGTCCAATATTTCGACGATATCCCGGGTAGTAATAAAATCAGGTGATATCCAGGGAACCAGGATCTGGAGGCAGTCGTTTTCATCTTGCTTTATCCGGACACCGTTCAGTGTCTGATAGGCCGCATCATTGTCAGGGCCGTTTAGTCTTTTTACGGCGAAATGAGTCAGGGTTTCTGCCATGCCAAAGCTCGCATAATAGGCATTGCTTTCCTGCCTGATTAATTGCTCCAGTTCAGCATCGACCGCACCGCCTCCAACCAACACATTGGATACAGTTCTCAAGCCTTGAAGACTTTCAGCATATTGAAATATTGATTTTAATTGAAACGGAACCAGGGGAACAAAGGCTAATCGGGGGAAAACCCTGTCTTTGAACGGATCTGAAGAGGGTTTTACATAATACAGATCCAGAGAGGAAACAAAGGCTCGGACGAGCATCATTTTGGCGGCGACATAAGACATATCCAAAGCCAGCAAGACGGCATCCTTTTCCGAATATCCAAAGTAGGTTTCGGTAGACTGGGCAGAGGCGATCATTTGATTTTTAGTAAAGAGGATGGTTTTGGCCTTTCCGGTGCTGCCGCTCGTTTTTACTTCCATGATATTGGAAGGATGCAGCCACTCCAGGATGAGCCAAAAAATATTTTTTTCCCAGCGCTCGGTTTGCGGGTCTTTGATCTTTTGGACAGCCAGTTGGATCAGTTCTTCGGCTTGGTAATTTGTTCCGAAAAGGCTTAAATTTTGGTATTTGCTGAGATCTCTTTCCATAAAAAATAATTATATAGAGGTGGAGCAATGAAAAAGGCCTTCTGCCTTTTTCATTGCTCCACCTCTATATTTTTTTATTTAATTTAACAAAGAATAATCCCATTTAGCGTTTTCATCATACCGAATATACTCCCCTTCCAGGTATAAAGGTGAAGGGATATTGTTGTCGTACAGGGTACCGGTTCCCAGTCCCTGAGGCATGTTGATGTCCTGTCCGTAAGTATACTGCGTGATGGCATTTAAGCCAATGTTACTTTCCAGGCAGGAAGTGATCCAATAGCCGATGTTTCTTTCCTTTGCCAAATCAATCCACTGGCTGCTGGCCTGGAAACCTCCGAGCAAGGATGGCTTTAGAATGATGTACTGCGGTTGGATCTCGTCGAGCATTGCTTTTTGTTCGCTTTCAGCCAACACGCCAATCAACTCTTCATCCAATGCGATGGGGACCGGGGTATTTCGGCAAAGGTCATGCATCTCCTTCCATTGCTTCGCGGCAATGGGCTGCTCGATACTGTGAATGCTCAGTTTTCCCAACTCGTCTAATCTGCTTTTAACCTGATCCCCTGCTTTGAAGGCCCCATTGGCATCCACCCGGATCTCGATCTCATCCGGGCTGAACTCCTGGCGGATCGAGCGCAGCAGACTTAACTCCTCTTCCCAGTTGATCGCACCTATCTTAATTTTTATGCAGGAATAGCCTGTATCTATTTTTTGCTTTAGCTGTTCGATCATTACATCCAGGGAGGACATCCAGATCAAGCCGTTGATCTTAATACCCGTTTCTCCTCGGGTAAATGGGGAAGGATAGTACATGGCTTGCTGATCGTTTTCCAGCTCCAACAATGCCATTTCCAGGCCGAATCGGATGGAGGGCCACTCCAGAAATGCTTCGTGGATATTGTGAATGAAGCTTTGCGGCGATGCACAAAGCTCCTTGATAGTCTCTTCAAAACCAGGCCGGTCATCGATACTCAGTTTCCGCAAAATCCCACATTCACCCCAGGCAAATTTGCCCGTACTCTCATCTGTCACTTTCAAAAAAACCGATTCTTTCTGATGCAATACCCCTCGGGAAGTGCCTCCTGGCTTTATAAAATTCAGGTGATACGTTTTGGATTCGATACTTAGCGCAGACTTATCCAACATAGCTTATGACAATTTGGGGGATTTTAAGTATTTGAAATAATCTTTCAGGATTTGTTCATTATCCAGTCCACCTGTATTGACTACCAAAAATGAATAGGTATCACTTTTGTACAATTCATCCAGCGCTTTTTCCAGTGAAGCTGAATCATCGGCCACCAAGGCTTTCCCACCCATTGACTCAATAAACGGCTGAAGGTCCACATGGTGAGGAGTAAAAAAATAATCATCTACTTTTTCATGAGTCGCAGGGCCGTTAATAAATTTGAAAATGGAACCGCCTCCATTGTTCATAACAATTATTTTCAGATTGGGAGGCATCACTCCACTCCACAGCGCATTACTGTCGTATAAAAAACTGAGATCCCCTGTAATAAAGGTACAGCTTCCCTCAAAAACAGATGCTGCTCCCATAGCCGTTGAGGTAGACCCATCAATACCGGAAGTACCTCTGTTAGAGAAATATTGAAGATCGGGCCGCTGATCAAAAAGCAAGCTATACCTCACTACGGTGCTGTTGCCCAGCTGTAGCATTCCTGAGGGGATCTTCTCCATCAAGGATTTGAAGACGGTCAGATCGCTGAATGGAAGATCCGCCAAGTAAGCAGCATGACGTTCTTTGGCGACTCTTTCTTTTGCATGCCATTTAAGCTGGTAAGGCTTTGAGTCAATCGAGGTTTCGGGAAAAAGGTGCCGGCAGAAACGAGCCGGTTTGGTATGAATCGTTTCATTCAGGGCCATGTATCGATCAACCTCCTCTACCTCATCGCTGAGATGCCAGTGTTCCAAAGGTCTGAGCCGGCGCATTAAAAAGCGAAATTTTTTAGATACGACTGCATCTCCTATACTCAAAAGTATGTCTGGTTTCAGCTCCTCCCATTCTTTTTCTTCCACACTTTCTATGAATCGGTCAACGCAGGCTAACGGATTGGTGACATTGACGTTCGACAGGTTTTCCGTCCAGATCACTACATCATCCTGATTTTGTAATTGTTCCAAAACCTCAGAAAGCTCAGGTTCCGGATCATGGGAGGCACAGAATATAACTTTTCGGGCTGCGTCGTGCCATCTTTTCACCAACTGCTGAGCAGTATTTTCATCCAAATCCAGGCGAGCTTTTCTGATATGTTGGATTTTGGGAGAGATGTCCGACAGTTCTACTCTGTCATACAAGGGTTCTGATAAGGGAATATTGATGTGTACGGGGCCCCTTACTGGGAAGCTCATTCTGTTAATCGCTTCATTCACCAGGCGGTTGCTATACCATAAGTTCTTGCTGTCTTTTTCGACGATTTGAGGCAGGGTGAATGAGCCCCTGATGAAATTGGCGTAAACATCCCGCTGGCGGATACTTTGCCCTGCTCCCTGATCGATCCATTCAGTAGGCCGGTCGGCACTCAGGATCAGCAAAGGAATTCGTTGATAGAAGGCTTCTGCCACGGCAGGGCCATAATTAAGCAAAGCTGTACCGGAAGAACAGATTAGGATGGCCCCTGTTTTATTTTGTTGAGCTTTCCCGAGTGCATAAAAAGCGGCTGCCCGCTCATCAACCACAACATTGATATTGAAGGCTCCTTTCGCGTCAAAAGCAATTGTCAGGGGTGCATTTCGGCTACCTGGAGAGAGTACAACTTCCTTTAGTCCTTTTTTATAACAAATTTCAACGAGGTGTTGAATATGAATCTTATCCGTTGTTTTTGGCATGCCCGAAGGTAAATCTTTCTGATAAATTTTCTTTCATTACATCTAAAATAGCTCTGCTTTTCAGCTCCGTTTCTACCCATTCTTTTTCGGGATCCGAATCTTTCATGATCCCTCCTCCTACGTACACATAGAGGTGTTCGTTACAATATTTTGCACATCGGATATTGATCCAGGAACTGTTCAGCTTGCCCAGTTTGTATCCGAAATAGCCGGTATAGAACGCTCGCTCGTGGGGTTCAAGTTCATAGATCAGCTGAATGGCTTTTTCTTTGGGAAATCCGCTGATGGCAGGCCCCGGGTGAAAGGCTTTGGTCAATTGATTGAGTTGTGCCTGGCTGTTCACCTGAAAGTAGAAATCCTGTGCCAAATGGCTGATGGACCCAAGATCCCGGGTATAAACCTCTTCTTTCTGATAAGGTATACCGATTTTTTCTAAACGATCCTGGATGAAATTGGCTACGACCGCATGTTCCTCTATTTCTTTTTGTCCCCACTTCAAATCCGGTTCTGAGGGTAAGGTTCCGGCCAGGGCGATCGTTTGATATTGCCCGTTCGAGTAATCTACTAGCTTCTCAGGGCTGGCTCCAAACCAAATACTTTCGCCGGGAATATTCACCAGGTAAATGCAGGCTGTCGGAAACTTTTCGCCCAAGCTTTCAAAAACGGACCAGGCGTTGAGGTCCTCTAATTCTTCTTCAATGATCCGGCTCAGCACCACCTTATTGACTGTTCCTTCTTTTATCAGCTCAACACCTTTTCGGATAATGCTCAAATAGGTTGCTTTATCCAGAATGTATTCCTGCTTAGGTTCCGTATAGGCTGGAAGAGTATATGCATAATCTGGGAGACTGGGCCATTCAAGATTGGTGGACAGATCCAGCACATGATCCGCCAGGATGTGAAAAGGCCTAGAATTTTCCTCTGAGCTAAATGGATGGAAATAAAAGCCATCAGTAGAGCCCCCAGTCTGATCCCTGAAGGCTTGCTCTTGTATAATGAGGCGAGGAGAGAGCCCCGGCGGCCGGAGCAATGCGAAAGGTATTGCTTTCCGGATTAGAGAATCTATATATGCTTCAGTTCTACTATTTATCATTCAATAAAATGGCAAATTTGGTTAAAACTAGCTTATTCAATCTCGGCAAAGGTACGAGCTTTTTGTGTTAGTAAAACACCATTTTGGGAGCTAAGTTCTAGTAAGGATACAAAATTTTTAAAACTTTCAGAAAAAATTGATAGATATAAATAAAAAGGGTTGGGGCGTCGAATCTGCCTGAGTAGGATTCGACGCCCCATAGAATTTTTTTTTAGAAAGTATTGATCACCACTACGCCTTTATGATTGAATTTATCCATTTGCGGTAATAGGCTGAGAGATTCTTCCAGGCTTACTGTTTTTTCTAATAATCGCTGCGGGGATAATTTTCCGCCCCGGATCATTTCCAGGAGCTCGGCGTATTTATAGGCTTGCATGCCATGGCTACCCAAAATTTCCAACTCGTGAGCGATTACCTGGTCCATGGGAATCTTGGGGTATTGGCTATCCCCTGTCATTAAGCCCACTTGAATATGCTTTCCTCTTTTTCTTAGGTTGGCAATAGAATTGAAGCAGGTTTCCTGACTACCCAGCGCATCTAAGGATACATGGGCGCCTCCCTTTGAAATTTCTTTTACTGCTCCGATCACATCCCTAGATTCACGTGCGTTGATGGTGGCTATAGCGCCCAGTTCTTTGGCCAGTTGCAAGGTTTCATTATTGATATCTATGGCTATTACCTGAGCGCCTAATGCACTGGCGATCATAATGGCAGATAAGCCGACGCCACCGCAACCATGCACGGCCACATATTCGCCGCCTTTTATGCGCCCTTGTTCGACGATGGCCCGGAAGGAGGTGATAAAACGGCAGCCTAAGATACAGGCTGTTTCATCTGAGATTTCTTCGGGCATCCTTACCAGGTTTACATCTGCGAAGTCTAGTTTCACATATTCTGCAAAAGATCCCCAGTGGGTAAAGCCCGGTTGGGACTGATGATCACAGACCTGGTGGTTGCCGGAATGGCATTGATAACAACTACCGCAGCCTCCCACAAAGGGTACGGTAACGCGCTCCCCGATGCGGAAATTTTTTACGTCCTTACCCAGGGCGACTATTTCTCCTACTAGTTCATGCCCAGGGACATGCGGCAGCACGATGTCTTTATCATGCCCTTGCCAGCCATGCCAGTCGCTCAGACACATACCGGTAGCGCTTGTTTTTAGTACCACTCCGTGATTTTCCGGAGAAGGAGAGGGAACCTCTTTGAGGGCAATTTTGCCCTTGAACGCTTCGTAAATGGCTGCTTTCATTTTTTTTGATTCAGATGGTCTTTTTGAAATTGCGCCACTACCTCCTCTAATTTTTTGATACTCTTTTTATTCTTCAGGTACTTATCTATCCTGGCATCTCCGAATCCTTGCAAGCGGTAGCTTGGCAAATATTTTTTGAAATGTAATAATACTATTTTATCAATGATCCGTTCCTTCAAAGGATGGGGCAATTGATATTTATTCATGATTGATTCTTCCGTGCCTATATGAATGATTTCATGAATGATCGTATTTGCAGGGTTTTCATATTGTTTGAATTCCCCCTCTTTTGTTGTGTATATGATTATGGAGCCTGTTTCCGGATTATAGCTTCCACCCGAGCCATATAGGGTTAATTTCACTTCATATTGATCAAATTCTTTGAATGCCCAATTCCTTTTACTTTTCCTCAACTCATTGGTCATCTTGTTGATCAAGGCTCTATTCGCTTCAATTTTCTGACATCCTTTTTCATAGTCAGATCGCTTATAAACATTCGACTTCATGTGATTGAGCAAGGAGTTAAAATCTTCATCTGTGAGTTGATTCGCTTTTGACTTTTCTTTTAGCTGGTCTATTAATTCACCATCCGGCAAGCTTACTTCATAGTTATGCTCCTCAAAGAATTTAATATCGATTAGGGTTCTCCAAACATATTCGGTTTCTTCTTCTACAGAGGGTATTGTTATTTGAATGCTGTTTTCAAATGATAGTATTGAACTGAAGCAAAGCAGGGTGATTACTGTTTTCATTTGTATTCGTGATTTGGATTTTCCCATATAGGTCAGTATATGTGTAGTACGACCTTATTGAAAGCATTCTCGCATATACGTTATTGTAGGTTTGTTTTAAAATATTCTATCAAATTTGTACCCGTTAAATTTATAAACTGCCGCAGGTGATTCTCCCGCAAATAGTAATTCACCTTCTTTTGTCTTATAGATGGTCCATATATTTTCGCTCTTTACACCATCATTCAATGTGTAATTTTTAAATTTTTCTGTTTGGGGGTTGTAACTCCAGATGCCTGAATAGACTGTGCCAAACCACATTTTGCCCTCAGAGTCTTCTGCAATGGAAAAAGCTCGGTGGAGTGTATTTCCTACCTCACTCCTTACATCTAAATTATGTTTCTTAGTGAAGTTTTCTGTTTCTTTCCCATTAAATACAAATACACCAGCTCCATTATCAGCAATCCATAATTTCCCATTACTATCTAAAAAAATTCCTCTAATGCCCATTTGACGTTCATCATTGTGCCGCCCCATTTCTTCACGACCTATAGAAATAAAAGAGTTGTCCTTAAATCCAAATACTTTCTCCATTGTTCCAATCCACACCGTGCCATCTCTTCCAAAAGATGCTTTTGTGGTAGGAAAATATAAATATTTGTTATTGACACTCTCCTTTACAGGAAAAGGGTGAAAAGCTGTAGTTTTTGATTTTACTTCATACAATCCTGGTTCAACATAAGCAGTGTCTGTTGGACTTAATCCTCGTTGAATCCAAAGGCTATTTGACCCCATAATGCTATCTATTCTTTCTTCCAAAAAACTTTCTCCATTATATCTAAATGCTCGAAAACCATTCTCAATCCAAATGGTGCCATTTTTATCTTTATGGATATTACCCGTAATGCTTAATCCATCATTTTCAGAAAAATAATACATCATTTTCCCATCAAACTTGGCCACATAATCTGGACTGGCAAACCAAAGGTTGCCTTGTTTATCCTCTAAAATATCCCGAATGCCTCGGGTTGCTTTTAACCAAAGGCTTGTATCGATTTCAGTATGAGCCTTGTTCGTTTTAGATGGATCGTTCTGATGCTTCCCAAAATTCTTACAAGACATATTTGTCCATAAAAATATGACTATCAGAAATGACAAATTTGTCGTTCTCTTAAACTTCATTTCAGTTTTTGGTTTCTCAATGACGCACAACTGGTAATGCATACGCAGGCCGCTGCAACCGAAAGGCTTGGCGAATGCACCCTGTTCCAGGCAGTAACTCTATTCGTGAACGATGATTGAAGTATTATTCAATTCCACCACTTTACTTCCAGAAGAAAAAGCACTTTCGATGGTATCAAAATTCTGCTC
>JAUIKE010000268.1 GCA_030430845.1 Bacteroidia bacterium
TTATAACTACCGGATAATAATACATCCACCACCAGTTTGTCTTCCTGACCGTACAGATTAATGTCTTCCACCGTAAAGCTCCTTTTGCCATATTCATAAGTTTCTCCGCCAACCTCTTCCCTGGCCAGGCGTTCCGCTTCCGTGTAGGTTATCTCGGCAGAAACGAGTAAGGCAAACTCTTCATCCACGTCTTCCTGAGCATATTTAAATGGAGGCAAATAATAACTATTTGATCCTCCCAAAGGCCGCGGCCCAACTGAAATGGCAGGCTGAGATTCGATCAGGATGGTACTTTTTATAGTCCGATTATTGGTTTGAATGGGCGTCATTCCAATATCAGTAGGATTGACGGTCAACCAGGTGTTATACTCTTCAGCCACCAAAATGGGTTCGTGAAGTTGTGTCCAGGTTTCTTTTATACGCTCACTTAAGTTGAGGTTTTCTTTCACCATGGTGTCAATAGTTCTGGTAATGGCCACCCGGCTGTTTCGAACGATCAGGTCACCCAGGAAGCCCACCGAGAAATTCAGGCCCGCCAGTCGCAACTTGGGCTTTTCGATCCATTCATATTGTTCGATGCTGGTTAGTGTTTGTAGCTCCCAGGTAGAACTGATAGAGTACTTAGTGAGAAAATCCAGTTTGATGATCCCCTGCCCTTCCACATAAGTAATCCCTGCATCGTATTTGACCCATACTTTCAGCGGCAATTGATAGGTTAATTGGGAGGTATCAGCTTGAATATCAATCATACCCTGCTTTTCCAGCTTTAACATAATACCGTCGTCATTGATATCTTTGTCTTCATACATAACCCCATCCATATCCTGATCGATGGATTTTTCCAATGAACTTACATCGATACTGATGGGAATATTCAAAAAGGAAATCCTGTTCTCTAGTAGTTCTTTATATTTTTCCATGGGCCTTTCCAGTTTTTTTGATGAACCGCAGGATTGAAGGCACAATACTCCAACGGTTAGGATCAAAAAGGCAATGTTACTGATTTTCATGCGTTCCGTTTTTATATGGACTGTATGTTGTAAAATTAATGAATTTAATGCTGAGGGATGAAATAAATCCGGAGGGACTTTTTGTCCTGAATTATATGAACCCTCATTAGCCTGTTTTAATTGTGCAACCATTCAATAGATTCCATGTCATTATTTTAAAATAAAAGTCAAATAATCATGAACAGACTTTCGCTATTTGTAATTGCGATGGTTCTAATTTACCCAACAACAAACACAATTGCTTCGGGTCTTTCGCTGGATGTGGGATATCTGGGGGTCTCTACCGAGAAGGTTTCAAAACAAAAAGCAAAAGTGCTTGGTTTCGATAATCCTTATGGCAGTTATATCACCAAAATCTGGCCCAATACACCGGCTGAAAAGGTCCGATTGCAGATTTTCGATTACATATACGGGATCGATAATCAGTTTGCCGAACGCTACAAAGACCTGGACGACTTGCTTAAATTCAAAGAGCCAGGCGATGTAGTGTTGGTCCATTTTATTAGAAAAAAGGAGCAAAAAACAGTTAGGGTAACATTAGGCCAGCGTTCAAATACATTTTATTTCAACACCGATGATGACCAAAAGGGGTTCCTGGGTGTTACCGACGATTGTGGTTGCCCGGAAGGTCAGATCGGCGTCACAGTTGGCGTTGTTTATAGTTCGACCGCTCAAAAGATGGGCTTAAAGGACGGAGACATCATCACAGCCATCAATGATTACCCCATTTATGACTGGGCAGATATCACGACCGCTATCACCGGTACCTTGCCCGGTAGAACCATTAGCGTCACCTATCAGCGAAACGGCCGGACTTACTCGGTTTCCGATACCTTAAAAAGCCTGAAGGCCACCAAAGAAGGTGAAAAGGCCGAAAAGGCTTATGCCAAACCTGCGTTTTTGGGAGTCTATTCCTCCTCAATCACTAAGGAAAAGGCCCGGAAGTTAGGTTTTGAAGATGCGCATGGCAGCTATGTTTCCAGCGTAATTCCAAAGACTGCCGCCGAGAAGGCAGGCATTGAGCCCTTTGATTATATCTATGGTATTGATGAATACCGGGTAGGTGAGAATCAGGACCTGGGAGATATTTTGGTAAAATACAAAGAAGGAGAAGAGGCCAAAGTATACTTTGTCCGAAAAGGAAGCACCCAAACCAAACAGATCGTTTTCGGAGCACGACCGGCCGAACAAAGGGCTTCAACCCCAAAGGATGAATGTGAAGACCCCTTTTTGGGTGTTCGCAATGATTATCGAAATTTCAGCGAAAAAGGCGTCAGTGTAACCATTGTCCGCAATTCAACAGCGGAGGCCATGGGCATGCAGAACGGAGATGTGATTATATACATTAATGATCATCAAATCGTCGACTGGGCCGATATCTCCATCGCCATTGATAATATGAAAGTTGGGCAGCCTATAAAAGTAGTATATCAGCGAAACGGAAGACAGCTTCAAAGTAGTCGCCCCATCAAATCTCATTGCGAAACTCAGGAGGATGCCGAAAAAGAAGAGATCATCAGAAATTCAGAGGAAAATTCTCAGATCACGATAAAGGGAAGAGAAGGGAGCACTATAAGGGAAAGTCGCGTGCGCATCCGCATCCTGGAACCTACCACCAGAGACCTCAGTAACCTGGCTATGGAAAGCAAAACAAGGATTGAACGGGATCAGGACCTACAGGTAGAAAGGCTGACCTTGAATAATACAAATGATCCGGATCGGGTTCGGATTTCTTTCAGATTAGTGGGACGAGGAGATACTCAGATCCGTATTTATAATCAAAGTGGCCGCTCTCTTTACAATTATGAATTGGACTCTTTTTCAGGCGTCTTTCAGGATATTTTGGATATTGCTCGCAATGGTTCCGGTACATATTACTTGTATATCAAGCAAAATAATGAGTCGCTAGTCAAAAAAATATTTCTGCAAAAGCAGTAAAAGTCGAAGCAAAGGCGAGGTTTTTCTCAATTTGAGTGAGCTATTCTAGCAATAGAATAGCTCTTTTATTTTTTGTTTTTAGGTGCATTTACATATTTTTATTCCGATTTAACAATCAGAATAAAAAATATAAAAATGAGATCAACTATTATCACGAAAGTATTCCTTTCATTTTTGTTCCTCGCCTTGTTAAGCTTCCATGTTGAAGCACAAAGAGGAAGCGCAAATCAATCCAAACCCGAATTCGAAGAAAAGCTCTACAACTCCCTGAAATGGAGGAATGTAGGGCCGTTCCGCGGAGGTCGATCTGCAGCCGTTACCGGCGTACCCGGTAAGCCTAACCTCTATTATTTTGGAGCAACCGGTGGCGGTGTGTGGCGCACCACCGACGGCGGGCAGACCTATGAAAACATCTCCGACGGGTATTTCGGCGGATCCATCGGCGCCGTGGCAGTAGCCGAATCCGACCCGAATATTCTTTTCGTCGGTGGCGGAGAAGTTACCGTGCGCGGTAATGTCTCCTATGGATACGGCGTTTGGAAATCTATGGATGCCGGAAAAACATGGGAACATATGGGCCTGGAGAACTCCCGCCATATTCCACGTATTCGGATTCATCCCAAAGATCCCAATATTGTATACGCGGCCGTGATGGGTGACCTGTTCAAGTCTACAGACGAAAGAGGTGTCTATAAAAGTACCGATGGTGGAAAGACCTGGAAAAAGATCCTGTTCGCTAATGCCGATGCCGGTGCAGTCGAACTCGTCCTGGACCCCAACAATCCCCGCGTTTTGTATGCCTCTACCTGGAGAATCAGAAGAACCCCTTATAGCCTGGATAGTGGTGGAGAAGGATCTGCACTGTGGAAAAGTACCGATGAAGGTAATACCTGGGAAAATATTTCCGAAAAAAGCGGCCTGCCGGAAGGACCTCTGGGAATTATAGGGATAGCCGTTTCTCCGGTTAATTCCGAAAGAATATGGACCATCATCGAAGCAGAAGATGGCGGAGTTTTCCGTTCGGATGATGCCGGAGAAAACTGGACGAAAACGAACTCCGATCGTTCTCTTCGCCAAAGAGCCTGGTATTACTCTAAGATCTATGCCGATACTCAGAACGAAGATGTGGTTTACGTAATGAACGTAGCCTATCATAAATCAACTGACGGTGGTCGTACCTTTAAGTCTAACAACGCTCCACATGGTGACCACCATGACCTCTGGATCGCTCCGGAGGATAATCAGCGAATGGTCATCGCCGATGACGGCGGAGCCCAGGTCTCCTTTGACGGTGGGGAAAACTGGTCAACGATGATGAACCAGCCCACTGCTCAGTTTTATCGAGTAACAACGGACAATCACTTCCCGTATCGTATTTATGCTGCCCAACAAGATAACTCTACCATGCGCATTGCCCACCGTACAGACGGTGGAGGTATCACAGAAAGAGACTGGGAGCCTTCAGCCGGCGGAGAGAGCGGTCACCTGGCCATTGACCCTAATGATAATGATGTTGTTTATGGAGGTAGCTATGGAGGTAACCTCCAACGTCTCAACCACCGAACCAAGCAATCCAGAAGAATTGACGTATGGCCTGACAACCCGATGGGATACGGAGCAGAAGGTATGAAGTACCGCTTCCAGTGGAACTTCCCTATATTTTTCTCTCCGCACGACCCTAAAAAGTTGTACACGACCTCTCAGCATGTACATGTCAGTCATGATGAAGGACAAACCTGGGAGATCATCAGCCCGGACCTTACCAGAAGCGTTCCGGAAAAAATGGTTTCCTCAGGCGGTCCCATTACACAGGACAATACCGGAGTGGAATACTATTGCACTATTTTTGCAGCTATTGAGTCACCTTATGAAGAAGGCTTGATCTGGGCCGGTTCTGATGACGGGCTGATCCACGTGACCAAGGACGGCGGTAAAAACTGGGCCAATGTCACTCCTAAGGGTATGCCTGAATGGATGATGATCAACAGCATTGATGCGGATCCATTTAATAAAGGTGGGGCTTATGTTGCCGGCACACGCTATAAAATGGGAGATTACACTCCTTACCTGTACCATACAAAGGATTATGGAAAAACCTGGGAACTGATCACCAATGGTATTCCTTCCGATCACTTTACCCGCGTGGTCAGAGCCGATCCAAAGCGCCAGGGACTCCTGTATGCCGGAACAGAAACCGGCATGTACATCTCTTTTGATAATGGTAAAAACTGGCAGCCTTTCCAATTAAACCTGCCGATCGTACCGGTTACCGACCTGACCATCAAAAACGATAACCTGATTGCAGCTACTCAGGGAAGAAGTCTTTGGATGATCGATGACCTGACACCACTGCATCAGTTGAGTGACAAAGTAGCCAGTAGTGATGCCTATCTCTTCCAGCCTATGCCTTCCTATCGCATGGGAAGCGGTGGCTGGGGGCGCTCTTCCAGAACGGCCGGTCAAAATCACCCAGGTGGCGTTATGGTCCACTTCTATGTAAATGAAGAAACTGCCAAAGCAGAAGACCTGGAAGCCACCCTTTCCTTCCACGAAATGGACGGTGACCTGATCAAGGAATATTCCAGTAAATCAAAGGAAAGAGGAGAGAAACTTACCCTCAAGGCCGGTGGTAATATGTTCAGCTGGAATATGCGCTATCCGGATGCAAAAGATTTCAAAGGAAGAATTTTCTGGGCCGGCAGCCTGGTAGGTCCCATGGCCGTTCCAGGAAAGTACAAAGTGAAACTGACAGTAAACGGTAAATCACAGGAACAAGAATTCGAGATCCTTAAAGATCCTCGCTCTGAAGTATCGCTGGCCGGTTTACAGGAACAGTTTGACTTCGTTATGGAAAACAATCAGAGGATTTCCGACGCCCACCAAACTATCATTGATATCCGTACCATCAGAGATCAGCTCAATCACTACATGGGGCTGTGGAAGGGCAGAGAAGATATGAAAGACCTGGTAGAAAAAGCCAAAGAGATCAATAAGTCCATGACAGAGATCGAAGAAGAACTCTACCAGACCAAAAACCGCAGCCGTCAGGATCCGCTGAACTTCCCGATCCGACTGACCAATAAGCTGTCTGGCGTAGTTAGTATCTCCAACAGAGGTAATTTCCCACCGACCAAACAGGCTAAAACTGTAGCTACCGAATTGGGTGGAAAGATCGACGGCCAGTTACAGAAATTTGAGACGATCCAGTCGCAGGATCTACCTGAGTTTAACCAAATGGTTAGAGAAAAATCAGTAGATGCGATTGTGTTGGATAAGAAGGAAAAGAAGAGTTCATAAAATAAATGAGGGGGCGGCGGCCCCCTCATTTATTTATTTTTTAATTCGACAACTCCCATACCCAGTCCCCCTCACTGTTAAAATACCCAACCTCATCTCCCTGCTCTACCCGGAAAATTCCATTTCCGGCATAGCTGATATATTCATAATTAGGCTGGACAATGAGCTCACCTTTTAGGTTAGACAAGCCGTTGAAGCCATGAATCCGAACTTTGGCATAGCCGTTTTTGAAGTCCTCAATTTTGTCGTATTTCGGTGCAATGATGGTCAGGCCGCGCTGATTAATGATCCCCCATTTACCCTCTTCTTTTACCAGCGCTACCCCATTCTTAAAGGCAGAAGCTTTTTCATAAAAACCATCGTACATTTTAGCCGACTCGGTAATGTAGTAGAAGCGGTACTGCCGGTCGCGTACCAGGCCCCGCCCCTCTGAAAACTTAATCAGGCGGTTGACGCTTGGCTCCAGAACCATGTTTCCCTTTTGATCCACCAGGCCGGCTTTCCGAATGCCTTTGTATACCACGGCACGCCCATCTTCGTAGTCCATACATTTGGTGAACTGATAAGACACCACCGGATCTCCGGTTTGATTAATGTAACCACAAGCCCCGTCTTTTCGAACCGCCGCTAAGCCTTCGGAAAAGGACGACGCCTTAGAGAATATCAACGGAATGATCAATTTGCCGGAAGTGTCAATATACCCATACGACTCTTTGTCTTTTACGACAGCCAGACCTTCCGAAAACGGCAGGATCTCCCGATAAGCACTGCCGGTAACCATTTGACCTTTTAGGTTAATGACCCCATATTTGACTTGCTGGTTTCCGTAGGTGACAATAGAAAGGCCATGCTCATCGAAAGCTGCGATTTTGATATACTTTGGCTTTTCAATAAAGCGACCAATGGTATCGATCAGTCCGTATTTCCCTTCCACTACGACTCTGGCCACTCCTTTATAATAATCAAAGGCCTGATCAAACTGCGGTTCGATGTGCCATTGATTATCAGGTTTGAGGTAGCCGGCCTTTTGACCGTCATAAGCCAGTACCAAGCCCTCCGAGAAATCTCCTACTTTCAGATATTGCAAGTCGATCACCTGCTCCCCAAGACGGTCTACAAACCCCCAGTAGCGGCCCAGGCGGACTGCAGCCAAGCCTTCGCTGAAAGGACGCACCTCTTCGAAACGACAAGGGATCACCTCTAGCCCATCCACATTGACATATCCCCACAGTCCATTACGCTTTACGGCCAGACGCCCCTCCCGGAACAGACCTATTTCGTCATATTCTGTTCTGACAGTCAGGTTTCCTGAGCTGTCAATTAATCCGTATTTGGGTTTGTTGATGTAAAGCCTTAGTATTTTGTTATCGGTATTTTCTAAAAAGTGAAGCTCATCGTATCGGCAAGGGATCAGTTCTTTTCCCCTCATGCTGACAGCCCCCCATTTTCCGCTTTTTTCCACTATACCGACCTCATTGACAAAGTCCTGCGCAAAGGAATATTGAGGCTGAACACGGGTTTGCCCCAGCGTATCGATGTAGCCCCAATTACAGGACTCGCAACTCAAATTCGCCTGGTGGCGGAACAAGCGATCATAACTGGTATAATCCACCATATAACCCGCTGCTAATATATCTTCTAAAAAAACGGATAATTTCCCCAGTCCTTTGTCCCGGCCCATACTTCCCGAAATTCTGCCACTGCG
The DNA here is from genome assembly GCA_030430845.1 of Bacteroidia bacterium. Taxonomy (GTDB): domain Bacteria; phylum Bacteroidota; class Bacteroidia; order Chitinophagales; family Saprospiraceae; genus JANQPA01. The sequence goes on from JAUIKE010000268.1 coordinate 7,951, forward strand.
GCTCATCCTGGCCAGGCCGTTATTGAATTGACCGATATACGCCAGATTATTCGCCTTAATGATGCCTTCCCGGTTAACCAGGCCAAAAGTGCCATCAGTAAACATACAGCGGGCAAGTGGCAAACCGTTTTTGAAATCCTCCAGTCGAAGGTCGAGAAACTCTACCTTGGTAATAAGCATACCCAGGTCATTATTTACTAATCCGTAAGCCACATCGAAGCGGAAAGTTGTTCTTTCAAAGTCGTAAAACGACTTTTTCTCCATACCGACCAGGGTAAAGCCCAGGTCTTTAACCGTAAGGATATAATGAAAAACCGGTTCGATCTGGATGCCTCCATCTGCCAGGCGGCGGAGTCCCCAGCGGCCTTTTACCGGATCAAAGAACCATTCGTATTTATCCAGCTGATAAATGTGGTCATTCGCTGAGATGACTTCTTTTTCCTCCTTATTTCCAATCTTGATTGTATAATGGGCATCAAACTCGTCCTGTTCCTTCAGATTACCCTGACCGTCAAAACGAAAAATAGCCAGTGCTTCCTTTTCAGTATTGGCTTGGGTTTGCTGGTAAGCCTTAATCGTGTGATCACCAAAAACAATGCGGTCATATTGGGTAGCAACGATTTCTTTTCCCTGGACATTGGCCACGCCAAGCTTTCCATTATTTTTAACCAGACAAACCGGCCCCTGCAAAGGAGCAATATAATCGTACTCGAAAGGAATAACCACCTTTCCTTCCGGGTTCAAAACGCCCCATCTTTGTTGAAAATTAACCCGGTAATAATTATCCATGTAGGGTTGAATATCAAGATACTCTTCGGGTAGCAGGATGTCTCCAGTGGCACTTAGCAGGCCAATTTTTGAATCCTTTTTCGTCAAAACCTTGTTACTGGAAAAGGCAAAATAATCTTCGTGGCCCCGGGCAATGATACGAGCGGCATGTGTGGAGAACAGAAAGCTTTCTT
>JAUIKE010000040.1 GCA_030430845.1 Bacteroidia bacterium
GTTGTTCGTTGTTCGTTGTTCGTTGTTCGTTGTTCGTTGTTCGTTGTTCGTTGTTCGTTGTTCGTTGTTCGTTGTTCGTTGTTCGTTGTTCGTTGTTCGTTGTTCGTTGTTCGTTGTTCGTTGTTCGGGTAAAGGTAGATATTTTTTGGGCTTCCAAAGCCTTGAGGCTTTTGAAGTCTAAAACAGTTTTTTCCTCAATACAGGCCTGGTCAGGCAAGTAGGACCGCCGCCACCCTTCACACTGATCTCTTCCCCTGGATACGTCATCACCCGGCAACCTCGCTGCCGGAGCCGCTTTTCTGTTTCGGGATTTCCCTCTACCATGATACAAGTCCGCGGGCCGGTAGCTAGCACATTGCAGCCCATCGATTCGAATTCGGCTTCAGGGACTTCCACTAATTGGTATCCCCTTCGGTATAGGAACTGACGAAAAACGATCGGCATCAAAGGCGAATAAACCACCGCCAGATCGTAATCGACCGGGCTGAAAATAGACATCAGGTGAAATACATCTGACGGGCCCTTGTAATGAGGCAAGGGTACGACCACTACTTCAACCTCCTGGGGCGACAACAAGGCTTTTAGCTGTTCAATCCCCTCTTCATTCGTACGATAGCTATGGCCCACAGCCAGTGTTCGTTCGTCTATCCAGGCTACATCTCCACCTTCTAAAGTGCCTGGTGAAGTAATGGCTCCCAATATTGGAATATTCTCTTTTTCAAATGCTTTTTTTAGCGCTTCCGGCTCCTGCTCTCGTTCTTGCTTTCCCATATTACAAAGGATGGCCCCCTGCTCAGTCAAAATAGCTGCATCCCGGCAGTAAATGGAATCCAAAGTCGTTGTATCGTCCGGTGGAAGAGACAGTACTTCCGCACCGGACTGTTCTAATAGCTGCTTAAAATGGGCATACTCCTTACGGGCTTTTTTAAAGTCCGGTTCCTCCAGAAAGTCTAGCTTCTCCCACTCCTGATGTATTTTTTTCTCGGAAACAAAGGCATGCTCCACGGGCTTAATAAAGACCGTCATTAATTGTCCGGCTTCAGAATGATGAGTTGTGGAATCCATTTTTTAGTTTTAAAGGATGTTCTGTACACATATGTTTGCTTAGAGCATGTTTAAACCTTAAAGCTAATGAAAAAGATTTTTTTTATACATCCGGATATCAGCGAAGCTGAAACACTTCCTGCTTCATTTTATCGAGATCCTGAGGTCTTTGAGGCTATGAAAGATAAAATTTTTGCTCAATCCTGGCAATGGATCGGGGATGAGAAGTTGGTGGAACTGGCTCAGTTTGTTCATCCCTTTTTTTTGCTCGAGCATTATTTAGATGAACCGATGCTCCTGGTCAGAGATGCAGATGATCAGATCTTATGCCTGAGCAATGTATGTACGCACCGGGCCAGCCTGGTGGTCAATCATCCTGGTAAGCTGCGAAGACTGCAATGTCCCTATCATGGCCGGCGGTTCAAGCTGGACGGAGAATTTGAGTTCATGCCGGAATTCAAGAACGCGCAGAATTTCCCACGGCCCTGTGACAATTTGCCTCAATTCCCCCTCGAACAATGGGGCCCATTTCTTTTCACCGCTTTAGAGCCCGCTTTTGATTTTTCGCTTATTATGGAAAAAATGAATCGACGGATAGGCTTTTTGCCTTTGCATGAATTCCGCTTGGATACGGCCCGGTCAAAGGATTATCTTGTACACGCTCACTGGGCTCTTTATTGCGATAACTACCTGGAAGGCTTCCACATTCCGTTTGTGCATAACGACCTCAATGAAGTATTAGACTACGGATCATATGAAACCGTGTTGGATGACTATTTCAATTTACAAATAGGTTATTCGGAAGACGCCTCCGAGACGTTTGACTTGCCAGAGGGGCACATCGATTTCGGAAAAAATGTAGCGGCCTATTATTACTGGGTATTTCCCAATATGATGTTTAACTTTTACCCCTGGGGCCTGTCGGTCAACATCGTCCGTCCGCTGGCCATGGATCGGACGAAGGTTTCTTTCCTGAGTTATGTGTATGATGAAAGCAAACTTCACAGCGGAGCCGGTGCGTTGCTGGACAAGGTAGAACGCGAAGATGAATTCGTGGTAGAAAATGTACACCGAGGCTTACAGTCTCGCTATTACCAAGCGGGGCGTTTTTCACCTGAACGGGAGCAGGGGGTGCATCATTTTCATTCCTTACTGGCTGAATTTATGAGTGATTAATTCCCCGCAGGAAGCATGTTCCTAATGGCAGCAATTTTCCAATGTTGATTTTCTTGTTTTACTATAAAGGTGCTCCACATTTTACGAACACTTCCATCCGTATTTTCTATTTCGTATCGTGTATCAGCAATGGCCGCTTCACCATTCAGGAGTCGGATATTTTCAACGATTATCGTTCTTTTCCCAGGATTATTAGCAGAGCTGCTCTGCATACCCTGGATAGCTGCTTCCTGGCCGTACCGCCAGTTGCCGGAGGAGGTTAATTGATCTATATCCACAGTGAGGATACTACGGAGTAAGGTTGTGTCCCGGCTTTCACGTGCCTGGACATAAGCCTCTATTAATTGGGTTACGGCTTGGGGTTGTACTTCAACCGGAATAGCGCCTCTTTTTTCCTCTGGTTCACTAGAACAGTTGAAGAGTAAAAAACTGGTCAGCAACATGAATAGGATGGAACATCCGCAATAGTGTTTGAAAAGTTTCATAATCTGATATTGGTTTGCCCAGTGTTATTGGAGTATAATTGAAAAAATGGGTAGCATAATAGTGGAGTCTGGTTCAGGATTTTTGGAGCGGGGAAATCTTGAGTTAGTCACCTGGTGACTTGGAGTCACCAGGTGACTAACTCAAGATTCACAAAATTTTATTTGGATGCAAATCCCTGTCCGCTTTTGTCCGGAATTGTCCGATAATGGCAGCTTTCGCGACCAGAAATGATGGGCCTCTTTACTCATATATTCTAATAATCTGCCCATTGATCACTCCTTCCACGCTTTTTACGTAGCCATTTGCTACCTTCCACATAGGTACGGGATTATGCCCCGGGAAATAAGGTGCGTACTTCTCCACGGCATCTTCCACCAGGCCCGCAGCAACCACATTAATCCGTTGTCCTCTCTTCAGGTCTTGAGCAGCAGCCAGGACGAAGCTGTGCAGGGCGCCGTTGACCATCGAAGCGCCGGCAGATTTCCTGACCGGATCTTCTGCCAGGATGCCGGTGGTGAGGGTAAAGGAACCGCCTTCTTTCAAGTAGTGCTGTCCAATCCTGACCAAATTGACTTGCCCCATCAACTTGGAGCGAATGCCGATGTAGTATTCCTCTTCCGTCATTTTATCAAAATCGGCCCAGTGGACCTCTCCTGCAATACAAACGCAAGCATCCAGATTGGAGACTTTTTTGAATAAATCCTCGATGGACTTCGTAGAAGTGATGTCGACGCTCACATCGCCGCTGCTTCGGCCGGCGATGATGACATCGTGACGTTGGCCGATTTCTTCGGCGACTTTTTGTCCGATGGTTCCGTAACCACCAATGATGAGTACTTTCATATGGTTTATCTTTTTATGAGAAGAGGCCGGCGAATGCGCCTGGGGCGCATTCGCCGGCCTCTTCTCATTATAAAAAACTTTTTTTCTCTCCACGGTAGGTGGGCACTATTTCCACTATTTTCCCATTTCGGATCAGGTGCAATTCATTAAAATGCTCACATAATTCCCCCGCCTTGGCGTGCCTGAAAAAAACGGGATCGCCAATATTCAGTTGTTCTTTTCCTTTGTAAAAAACAGGCGTTTGTACTTCCCCCGCCCCTTCGTTAACATCCAGTTTAGCGCCAGGCAACAGGTGGACCTTAGGGGCCTTCAGTGCCTCCACTCCTCCAGATGCGATGTATCCGCCACCATGACAAGTATACACCCCTTCCTTAGGTTGTCGGACGATCTGGCAAGCAAAAAAAGCCGCCGGATGAAACTGAAAATCCTGATAGTTATCAAATAAGTGGGGGCAGTAGAAACCCGAGCCGACCGCTATTTCGGTAATGTCTTTTTCCTCCCGTGTAGATTGCACGCTGCCCGTCCCGCCGCCGTTGACAAAAGCCAGGGTATGGCCTGCCTGTCGAATTGTATTCACCGCGTCTGCCCGCCATCTGCGGAGCTTCGGCAAGGATCGCTTTTTTAAAATTCGCACCACGGCACTTTTGACTGATTGGCTTTTGACCTGGTCTCCAACACCGGCAATCTGTGCTTCATAGCCCATCAAACCTTCTACTTTTATGCGATCCAGGTTTTCCAATACCTCCAAAAGAGCGTTTAATTTTTCCTCATCCACTAAAGGTGACCTCCATACACCAAAATGCAGCGGACCAAAATCGACGGATAAATCAATATCCACACAAACCGAGAATACGGTATCTATTTCCTCTGCAATCATCTGCAACAGCTGAACATGAGACGACTCATCCACCATAAGCGTAATCTTTTTTCCTTCCTTCCCGGCGAGTCCAATTTCAGCTAATAGGGTTTTATCCACCACCGGATACCCCATCAAATAATGATCATCCGAATGGCTGCTCAACCATACAGCTTCCCGCCCATGGTAGGTCATGACTCCGGCGTAATGACGGAGTTTACTCTTGATATAATCGAGCAGGTATCGGCAGCGGACGGACTTACTGGCGATTCGGATAGGGATTTCACCAGCCTGTTGTTGAATAAGTGCAATGTTTTTATCCATCAAATCCAAATCAACCATTGCCAGCGGAAAGGAACGTCCTTCGATTGCTTTTCGATAATACGCGTAATCTTTTGTCATGGCCTTATTTTACGGAAAAAAAAGCGTTTTTAGATAAGAAGAAATAAAAATCTGATGAGGATCCTGTTGGGCCCGGTGTTGGAGGAAGTCGTCAAAACGAGGGTAGCGCTTGGCCAATTCGCCGGCCTCTAAAGTATGGAGCTTGCCCCAGTGCGGCCTTCCGTCGTAAGCTTTAAAAATATCTTCCAGAGCCTTGAAATATGCCTCATACGGTTTTTTATAATAAACATGACAGGCAATGTAGGCCGAATCCCTGCCATAAGCCGGACTGAGGTAGATGTCGTCCTTTTTGACAAAGCGATTTTCGATCGGGAAATGCACCGGAAAATTATGCTGGTCAATGCATTTGACGACTTCTTTCATGACCTCCTCGTAAGCATCGATCGGAACATTGTATTCCATTTCATTAAACTTCACTAGGCGTGGCGTGGCATACACCTTATGCGAATGAAACACCTTCCGGCTCGTTCCGACCACCTGTGCGGTAAAATCCGACACCCATTTGTTTTTGGAAGGAAAAAGGTGAGCATACTCGCAAAGCAGTTTAAAAGCCATGTTTTCCAGCAGGTATTCCTGAAAAAAAGTGGGCAGCCCCGTTTTATCTGCCTTTCCATCGGCCAGATTACTGGTTTTGGTCATGACGTATTCGGTATTAGGGAACCAGTAAAACTCAAAATTGCGGTTCGACTGGTTAATTTGGGCATAGTTGTTCAATACCTCCGATAGCTTCTTTTTTTCGTTAATCAGCTCCAGTTTATAGGCTGGAACACACTGCAAGGTAATCTGGGTGATGACGCCCAGGGCGCCCAGCGACACCTGAGCGGCTTTGAACAAACCCGGCTGCTGTTCTTCCGAACAGTCCACTATTTCACCCAAGCCATTCACAAAGCGGATGGCCTTCACCTGGGTGCTGATCGTTCCAAAGGCTGTGCCGGTGCCATGCGTACCGGTGCTAATCGTCCCGGCGATCGACTGCCGGTCGATGTCGCCCATGTTTTCCATAGCCAAGCCTTGTTTGTAGAGCAATTCACCCAGGCGATGTAATTTGGTACCGGCTTTGACCGTCACTCGATTCGTTGTTTTATCTACAGATACGAGGCCCTGATAGTTATCCATGCTCAGTAGGACTTCATCGGTTCTGCACAGCGGCGTGAAGGAATGCCCGGTACCGATCATCCGGATGTGTTTGTGCTCTTTTTTTGCTTGGACGACCAGTTGTTGAATAGCCTCTTCCGTATTGGGCAGGGCTATGGAAGCAGGCGACCATTGGACATTGCCAGACCAATTTTTTTTCATCAAACGAATTCGTTGGAGTTATCAAAAAGCAGAATATAAGTCAAATCCAGGGCAAAATCGTAAAAAGGCAAGAGGTCTTCGGGATTTTTGAGCTTATTTTTTTCGTAGAGGAGCAAATATTTTTTTAGTCCTTCCACGGTAATATTTGGCTCTTGGAGCATTAGGCTCGTTAGTTTTTCGGTGACAAAAAACGGCAGTTGATCCTGCTCGATGCCCTGTATGGTAAAAGCTTTCGCAAAGGAAGGATAGCGACTGGAGACGGGGTCTTTAGAGGAGAAAAAACCGCTTAATTTTTCGGTTGTCTTTTTCGGCCGAATGATAAACTCCGGGAATTTAAAGAGGTCGGATTCGACCAAAATGACCGAAGACTTGGATTTGCCCCAATCGTTTTGCAGGCCGATATCGAAGATCTGGATGTCTGCCTGCAGGTTCTTGCTTTTACGGCGCAGGATGTTCCGGAGCTTTTTTTTGCCTTTGGTTTTAAACAGGGGCAGGGATTTGAGCTCATAATCCAGGGATGACATTGACTGCCGCTTTCGGAATTGAAACTGATTCCGTTTGGCGAACTGGCTCAGATCGGACTGCCGTTCGTTGCCAATAACGGAGTCCATGACGTCTTCTATAAATTCGCCAATTTTTTCGCCGAAAGAATCTGAGTTGTCCATATGCTAAGCTGATATGTAGTAAAATTACGCTCTTACTTAGAACTAATTTACAAAGGTCTTTTTGAGGGAAAAAATTATTTCAGGAAAATAAGCTGGTCGGCTCAATAAGTAAAAACTCTTCTATTGGCAGGCCGTTATTCCCGACCAATAAAACTTTTTCGGGGTGATATTTTCCTTTGAAGGTAGCCATTCCACTGTGATAGCCGGAAGCGCCACTTTTAACTTCGATGCCGATGATTCGTTCTCCTTTTGTCAGCACAAAATCTACTTCCTCATTACCGACTCTCCAGTAAAAAAGGTCCAGATCGGAAAAATAAGTGGCGTTAGCTAAATGTGCTCCAATAGCAGACTCTACAAATTGCCCCCAGGTATCCAGCTGTAATCGCAAAGTATTGAAAGGAAGCGTTTGATAAGCCGATAGAAAGGCCGTGTTTAAAACCTGTAGTTTAGGACTGGAAGATTTTGATTTAATCAGGCTACCAGAGTATTTTTCTAAACCTTTTACCAAGCCTGCAGAGTCCAGCAGACTTAAATAATGCGAAAGCGTTGTCGTATTACCCGCATCTGTTAGCTGCCCCAACATTTTATTGTAAGACAAAATCTTACTGGAATACCGGCAACTAAATTCAAATAGTCTTGATAACAAGGCAGGCTTGTAAATACGAGTCAATTGCAAAATATCCTTAGAAATCGTTGTTTCAATCAACGCGTTCCTAATATAGTCTTTCCACCTTTGTTCCTCCTCTCTCAATGTGATGGCCCCGGGAAACCCACCAAACCATACATACTCTTCAAAACTTATACCAAAGGCTGTACGCATTTCCGTAAAAGACCAATGCCCCATATAAATCCGTTCGAATCGGCCAGCCAGAGATTCCGTAAGCCCTTCTTCCAATAACAATCTCGAAGAACCACATAGAATCACAAGCAAATTTAGTCCATTTTTGCTGTCTTTGTCCCATTCACTTTTTACAGAGTTGCTCCAGTTTTTTATTTTTTGTATTTCATCGATCACCAAAAGTGATTTGTTTGCCCCATGCTGCTTCATTTTCAAGCGGGCCACTTCCCACTGCTGTTCGATCCAGGTATTATTACCGGAAGTCGCCTCATCAGCCGATGAAAAATGAAAAACGCAATCCAACTCATCTAAAACCTGATGAATAACCGTTGTTTTACCCACCTGTCTTGGCCCACTAATCACTTGAATGAACTGCCGGGGTTCCTCCAGTCGTTTTTTGATTATTTCAAAATGTGGTCTTTGATACATTGTCTACATTTTACTCAATAAATTGAGTAAATTTACTCAAATTGAAGTAAATTTTTACTCAATTTGATGAAATTTCTTTGCAAAAGCTGTAGGAGCTTTATTGTAAGGTATGCTGTTATAGATGCTTATTGGATGAAATAAGAAAGGAAGAGATAAAGGATTAATTCACCCCCTATTCATTATGAATCACTGCTGAGATATACCAGCTTTTGCGATTTTTGGCTTTTTCAAAAACCAGGATCAGGCTTTTGCCCTGTTTGTAGTAGTCTGCAAAAATACAGCCGGGGAATTTCTCTTCGATCTGGGCGAACGACAGGCCTGACTTGCCGGAAGCGTATAACTCGTTGTAGTTGACAAGACTTTCCTTTTCGTAGTTTAAGTCATAGATGTATTTTTTGTAATATTCCTGGAAGCTCATTTGGATGGGTGTTCCGTTGACCTCTCCCCAGCGCAATTGGGTGGGATCATCCATAGCCTCTACCACGGATGATCTTGAAAAAGCATAGCCATCCGTATTTAATCCGAATGGGTAAAAATGTACGCCTTTATCCGGGTGGAAATATTTATTGGCCAATCGGTCCAAAGATTCGCGTTCGAGGTAGGTAACTGCGTAGCCGGCCCGGGCCGAGATGATCCGCTCCGCATCTTTGGGCAGCGGCATGATGAGTTCCTCTTCCTTAGGGGTTTCTTCTTTTTTCTCCTCTTCTTCTCCACCCTTTGGGGTGATCGTCTCTTCCGAAGAAGAATTCAGCGCAGAAGCGATCTGTGCGATGTTTTCCTCCTGCGAGCTATTATCGCTGAGTTGATTATCTGCTCCTTTATCCGGTAAAGGTTCGGAAGTCTCATCCAGGGTAGCTTCTGAATTTTCTCCGGTCACCTCTTCGCCTTCATTATTATCCAGGCCCAGTTTAGAGCGCAATTCTTCGGTATTGTCAACTTGCCGGGTAGCCCTATTGGTGTCCCCTCCTTTAAAAAGCAGGATAACACAAAGCACCAGGATAATAAACAGACCACCGGCCAGGCCGAAGAGGAGTTTCGTGTTTAGGTCGCTGACCTTTTTAAACTTATCCTTCATCAGTTCGATATCAGCATTGAACTTCAGCTGATTTTCATTCAGGGTGGTCACGTCATTATGTACCGTTCTTCTGACGGCGTCGATATTGCCTTGAGTACTTCTGGAGTTGTCGACAAAAGCCTCCCGCATCAGGGCCAGTTCGGCGGGCATGTTCTGTCCGTGTTCGTGCAGGTTGGCCAGGGTAGTCAGGACGTTTTTGAGTTGGGAAGAGAATTCTTCTCCGGATTCTTTTTGGGATTGAAGGTATTCCTGTTGGAAAGACAGCAGCGTTTCTTCCATTTCGGAGCGAAGTTCCGGCAGGTTCGATTCATCTGCTTCACGCAGTTGATCGAGCTGTTCCCGGACCAGGGCATAAAACTGTTGATTGTGCGTTTCAGCCTGCTCGGTCATTTGATCTACGCGTTCGCGCAGGGCATCGGTTGTGGTGACGGCCTCTTGTAATAATTGTTGTGCATTGGCCATTTCTTCCAAATCCTGGCGTACCGGATTTGGAAAGTCGGTGATATTGTTCTCAGGCATTTCCCCCTATTTTTTATTAAGAACTGAATTTGGTCAATCCGTCATCATAGTGATCTAACCTACGATAATGGTAGAACTATAATGAACAGCAATGTAATGGCTAGGTCTCGGTTTTTCACTGAGACAAACACACATGAAAAAGGGAACTTACGGATGTTCATTTTACCTGCATTCTGTCGCCATAACTTACTGAGGGGGGATAGGTGATTGGTGGCGTACAGGCTTCTTTCTGGTATTTTACGAGAGATAACCCATTTAGGTTATAATATTACAAAAAAAAATATAAATGTGAAAGTGTTTTCTGTGCAATTGTCGTTTCTGCCGGGATGGGAAGGATGGCCAGGATGAGCAGGATGGGGCGGTATTTTACATTGTTTGAACCGCGGATTTTCACCGATTGGGCAGATTGCACAGAATCATTTTTGTCCTGCGGACAAAAATATTTCCATGGCATCTGTTGAATCAAGAGGCATCTGCGGTTAAGACAACAAACCCTCCCGCCTACGACTTCCCATTTGCCACTTACTTCCGATTCTCGCCCACTTACCGGCACTCCATTCCTTTCTCTTCTTTTTCCCTGCACTTTTGAAGTGTAATCAACAACAAATAATCATTTAAATCAACTAACTATGACATCTCACAGAATCTTTAGAATCACCCTGACAGCCGCCTTATCCATTCTGACATTGGCCACCGGCTGCGAAAAAGACCCAAAAGTTTTTACACCTATTGATGAAGTGCCGAACAGCAGTGAAGAAGCCATTGCTAATCAGCTCAAAACATGGGACGACACCCTACAATGGATCAAAGAGGAAAGTGTTAACTACGAAGTACACACCGACTACCTGAATGAAATGCCAGAACCGAGCACCCGAATATCCGGCACCGAGAAAATACAAGCGGCTGATCCTATGACAGGGGAATTCGTAGAAATGACAGCCCAGATCATTGACGGGCAGTTTATTGTGGAAGGGGATATGGTTTTCGGTACCGAAGCCGAATACAGAGAACGTCTGGAAAGTGCTCAGGGCCGCGGAGTGATCCGCTCTCAAGCCAGTTGGAGATGGGAATATGGTATCATTCCTTATACCATTGCATCTAATCACCCTAAAAAGTCGTTGATCGAAGCGGCCATTGCAAGAGTCAATCGAGAAACGAACCTGACGCTTCAGCCCAGAAACAATGAAGAAGACTATGTCCATTTTCCTGTCACCTCCCTTTTGAACTCACAAGTGGGGCGCCAAGGAGAGATGCAAAATATAAACATCAATGACAGAGCCTCCGAAGGGAACATCATTCATGAGATTTTTCATGCAGCCGGCATGTTCCACGAACAGAGTAGATGTGATCGAGATAATTATGTAGCCGTGAGATGGGGGAATATTTCCAGCGGCAACAGCCACAATTTTAACAAAAGATGCGATGGCATGGACGCATATGGATATAATTTTTCATCTATCATGCACTACGGACCGACTTCCTTTTCCAAAAACGGGTCAGAGACACTGCTACCAAGTACCGGTGACCCTTTCAAATGGATCGTTCAGTATTTTTCGATGGGGCAGCGCAGTCATATTTCCGATTCAGACCAACGAACCATCAACTACATGTACCCATTTGACTATGAGAGATTTGCCAATGGAAACACCTTTGCCATGATCCCTCATCACAGCAGAATGCCTCTGTTAGCTACTGGACAGGATGGAGAGGTGCTGAAACAGTATCGGGATAATCCAGGCTTAGCCCACTATCAAAGATTGAAGTTCATCCGTGCAGGCAATGGGTATTTCTACATCCAGCATGTGATGTCGGGCAAGTACTTGACCATTGAAAGTTTAGACCGATGGAGTATGACGGTCCTTCGAGAGCCTTATAATGACGCACGCCAGCAATTCAGAATGGAGTATGCCCAGGATGGGCTGTTGAGAATCAGGTCGCGCTACAGTAATCTATTCCTCGAAATTGGAGGCAAGAGCTACAACCAAGGTGGCCATCTGAATACCTGGCAGTATAAGAGCGGAGATAATCAAAAGTTTTTCTTTGTTTATAAATAGTGTTATTAAATACATGCGGATAATAGCTCCTGGAAGCTATTATCCGCTCATTATATTGAAGTTGTTTAAGTTTTTCTCACTGGGCTGCAAAAAAGTCTTTTATGCCCATTTTTCGTTTTTTTATCGCTCCATAGCGCTGCTATGAAGCTCAAAAAAAGCCTCAACTGGACATAAAATCCTGTTTTTTCGCTTCCAGTAGAAAACCTTAAACAACTTCATTTAGAAGAACAAACAAGGTTTCGGTCGACTTAAAAATCATCCTACTACCTGGTCAATCGATAGATCAAAATCGCGGCTCTTTTCACGGCCAGCTCCAAAGACCCCATATCCACGATTTCCTGCGGGGTATGGGCTCCTTCACCGAACATCCCTAAACCATCAATACCTGGAATAAAAGACACAAAAGACACATCGGCCGCTCCGCGGGCGCCAGGATCAAAAGCCTCGATGGGTCCATAGCCCAGATCCTTACTCACCTGATCAAACTCATCCAGGATCTTTTTGTTTTCTTCTGTTGGCGACATGGGCGGGTAGCCTTCCGTAAAAGAAATACTAGCTGAGGTACCCGGCAAATTTCCGTTTTCTACGATGGCCTTCATTTTTTCCTGCGTACGCTTCAACTGATCCATAGAAATGGTACGCATCCCCCCCTGCACCAGCGCTGTTTGAGACACCACATTGGTTTTGCCGAAGGCGGTCCCCTTGTTCAGAGAATGGTCGTAATCCACCATTGTACCTCCCAGGATCACGCCTGGGTTAAAAGTTAAGTACTCCTCTCCTTTTACCTCTTCATGAAACGCATTCAGAATTCGCGCTACTTCAAAGATGGCACCGCTGCCGACGTTTTCACTAAAAATACGAGACGAATGCGAGCGGGTGCCCTCTACCTCCAGTTTCCAGCCGGAAGAAGATCGGCGGGCCGTCACTCCATAGCCAGGTCTTCCACCCTCGAAACCCAGTGCAATATCGCTGCGCTTGCCGGCCTCGATCAAAGCCTCGCGGCTCACGCTGAGGGGCTTGCCCGGCTTTTCCTCATCGCCGGTCATCACGACAGTGATGGTCGCATCATTGATAACGCCGGCTGCATGCAGAGCTTTAAGGGCGTACAAGATGACCACGTCGCCCCCTTTCATGTCTTGCCCTCCGGGTGCCTTGGCCTTGTTATCGCCGATGGGTTCATATTTCTGGAAGGGGCTGTCTTCTTCAAAGACTGTGTCCAGGTGGCCGATGAGCAGCAAGCGTTTACCCGTACCGCCTACTTTTTCCACCACTAAGTGCCCGGCGCGGTTGACAGAATCGGGCAGTTCCACCCACAGGCTTTTCATGCTGAGTTCGTTGAAAGCATCGCCGAAGAGTTGGCCGACCTTCCGCACGCCTTTGTGGTTCATCGTACCGCTATTGATGTTAACAACCTTGATGAGAAATTCCTTAGCCTCGTCGAGATCCTGATCGATGAGTTTTAGGATCTTCTTTTCCTGGGAGGAGAGGGCTTGGGAGGAGACGAGGATAGGAGTCCCTAAAAAGAGTAGCATGAAGAGAGTAGTGAGTACTTTCATTTTTGTTTAGTTTGTGAAATGGTGTAACAATGAAAGAGTGAAATTGAGCCCACCTACGGCAAGCCTTCGGTGGGCGGAGGGTGTAAAATAAGGAATTTGTGGGTTATTTGTCGGGGGTGAGGATGGGACGACTGCATGAGGAGGGAGATTTTGCTGTATCATCGTCTGTACTAGGATGGGAAGGATGGCTGGGATGAATAGGATGGAGCGGAATTTTCCTGCGGAAAATGCCTTTTTGTTGGTGGCGGCCTCTGGGCGTCTCCTGACGCCTCGAGGTATTGTGAGGTTTGAACCGCAGATTTTCACTGGTTGGACAGATTGCACGGATGTATTTCTGCCCTAAGGGCAAAAATACATCCGTGCAATCAGCGGACATCCGCGGTTTTGAAGATTAGCTACTAACATTGCCGGTACTTCCTATCTCAACAAAGAACATACCGTTGGTAGTAAAGCGGATGATGCCATCCACGAAGTCTTTCTCCTCTTCTCCGGTAGCTGACCATTTGCTTACCTCAAGCTTGAAAGTGGCCGTGACGGCTTCAGCGAAATCGTAATTAGCAGCCACGATGTTCAAGCCGTCAATATCCATTCTGAAGTTGTAATTGTATCGCTCGTGGGTGAGCAGGCCGTAACGCCAGATGCCTTTTCGGATGTAAAAACCGTCAACCGGATAGGCATTTACATTTTCTGCCACCCGGTGGATGGTCCACTTGCCGAAGGCTTCTACATTATAGTATCCCGCTTCGGTGGGAGAATAATCGGGTTTCATATGAGTTCTGACCTTCATTTCCTCAATGGACCAAGTCGGGCCACAAAGAATCTCGACGTGAAAATCACTTTCATAGCCTAACAATCTGTAAGAATAAGCCTGGCTATGGTTGGTAGTAAAGGTTGTTCCACACCTACTCGCCTTAGAGGGGCCGTTTAAGTGATCGAAAGCGACCTCAGCGCCTTTTTTGATGTCGAACAACATACCGATGCTGGAGTAGGCCACGGCTTCATTCACCATATCAAGTGCTGTATTTTCTGAGATCTCAAAGGGGGGCATTTCTGGGTTAAGGTTACCCGTAATAATCTCATTTTTATCACATGCGGTAAGGAACAGCAGCAATCCGATCAGGATCGCGGGTAAGCGAATTTTAATTGTGTTTCTCATAATACCTGGGTTTTGTTAGAAAAAATTGTGCATCTAGTGAGTTAGTTTTCACCAGAGAGGTGGGTTTTTCTAAGTTTCCCAGATAGTGGGTTTTATACCAATCAGGTAGTAATTTTTATTATAAAAAACGATGATGGATGTGGTGTAGGGAGGGTGATTTTGGTCATTTTTTGTCTGTACAGGATGGGAAGGATGGCCGGGATGACCAGGATGGGGCGGTATTTTCCTGCGGAAAACACCTTTTTGTTGTTGGTGGCGGCCTCCGACCTACGGTTGGGACAGAACGCGGCATGTCCTTTGTCCGTGATTGTTCCCTAAGGTTGGTGGCGGTTTCCAAACCGCCTTACCCAATATATGACCAGTTTCCAAACTGGTGATTATTAACTCTAGCTTGGAAACTAATAAAAGATGGTCCTTTCTGGGACGGAGGGAATCCCCAAAACCTATTTTATTTAAATTTAGGCGTGTAATAAGCTTACTTTTATGTCTACTCTAAATCAGAAGAAATTAGGCCTAAAGGGATATCTTACTTTATTTTTGGAGGTTCTAAAGTTAATGTTTCTCGTCTCAGGCGGGGTTTCGCCAGTTTGGAAACTGGCGAGGTATGTGGTACGGCGGTTTGGAAACCGCCACCAACGTAAGTGAAAGTAATAAGCCAAATGCTCATAATATACGCCTGTGGCTTCCATAATTAGATGCACTGGTAGTTCATCCACTTGCTTTTTGGCTAACCACTCTTCTAAGCTCTTAAAGCCTGGGGCAGTATTGTCAAAACTGCGGCTGCCCTTCACTTTTATGGAAAGATCGTCGAGCAAAACCTGAAAGGATACTTTGAGTTTTTTCGAATCTACTTCAATCCCCAGATTTTGTTTAATTACTTGCATGATTGAATAATTAATTGAATTAAGCAATTAAAGTCTTCCTTCTGCGACTTAACTCGTACATTTATGCTGGCTAGAAGTGATTTGCAACTACTGCCTTAAATGCTATTCTGTCTCTAAAGGAATCCAAAGGCAAGGGCTATCTAAAGTTCTGCATACTTCTGTGAAGTTGCTTAGGGTGTCCTATCTTCTTGCCTTTGGCCCTTCTAAGTTATCAATCTTGTCAATGAACTGTTTTGTTTGTTTTACAAACATACGAGTGTGTCCGGTTTTCAGCGTTTACGCTGAATTTGGGCATACTCCTTGGCAGCCCCAATTACTATGGGTATTATTCCAATTATCCTCGAATAGGTGCCAAATTCTCAGTAGATGTTCTATTTTCTCCCCAACCGACCGACATTTGAAGGGTAATCATTACGAAAACACCTTATAAAAACGTAAAATGAAAAAGCAGCCTTCCTTCAAAAACAACACTGATCAAAAACAAACCAACATGAGAACTACCATTTTTGCCGCCGTTCTGGTTTTATTCATCCCCTTCGCCAGCATTTTTGCCCAGCACCAGAACTGGATGACTAAAAATAAAAGCTACATCAATAGTAAAACCCTGCGCGAGATCATCTGGCCGGGCTCTCACGACGCCGGCACCGGGGTTTTCCAGCAACCTTATCAGGTAGCCAATGAAAGCGGAGATGCTGAAATCACGACCAAGCTATACAACCAGATGAAAGGGGTAGTGGGTAGCGCTATCAACGGACGGATTGCCAACATGGCCAGAACACAAAACCGCTCCGTGTACTATCAACTGAACAGCGGCGCCCGCTATTTTGACCTGCGGCCTTACTGGAACAATGGCGATGTCAGCAACTCACATACCCTGGTCGTACAAAAAATGGCCTCTGTATTTGACGATATTGAAGCCTTTCTGGAACGCTACCCGGATGAAATCATCATTCTTCATGAACGCCAGGAAGGCGGTTTTAACAGCACCCGCTATAATATGTACTGGAGTGTGGTCATGAAAAAATTAGGTCACCGGCTCGTTCCCAACAACTACTCTGCCAAAAACACCTATTCCGACATCATTAAGAGTGGCAGGAGAGTGATCTACCTGAGTTCTTATGACCGTCCGTCGCACCAATACCTTTGGCCCAAAAGCAAAATCAATGGCAATGCAGGATGGCCCGGAAACGGCGTCACGGGCACCAATTTCTACAACAAGGTCAAAGACCACCTGGCCTATTTCTCCAGAACGACCGACGTCTTTATCTTAGCCAGCTTGGCCTATACGCCCGTCTGGACGGAATACACCGCATCGGTTACAACAGGAGGCAGCCTGAAAAAATATCACAATCAACACATCAAGAACCAGATCGTCACCAATCTCGACAAATGGTACCAGCAGGCCGGCGGCGGCATGAACATCCTGATGACCGATTTCATTGAGGACAACTCAAGGTTTGTGGAAAAAGTTGTTGCCCTGAACCGCAAGAGCAAGGCCCCTTCCGTAGTACCTTTTTCTTTGACCTTCAAGAACACGGCCCCTTACGACACCTGGTTTGAGGTCATCTACAAAGCCAACGGCCAGACCAAGAAGTGGAACACCGGCACGCTCGGCAACGGCGGCTCCAAGACGATGCGCGGCTCGGATGATCGCATGACGATCGTATCGGTCCGGGCTACGTACAAAGACGGCCTCAACTGGAAGACCATCGGCACGAAGACGTACAATAAAGCCGCGAAGAGCGTACACAAGAATTTTTCTTTGAGTGGGAAGATTTTTCAGCAGCCTAGTTTTGGGGCGAGGTAGTTGTGGATCAGCGAAGGCCGGCGGTTGGGGCCGGCCTTCGATTATATCATTCTTTTGTCTACTCTACACATTTCCTGTCTAGCTCTATTTCTTTTAGGGGTTCATCCCAAAACATGCGCATTTATCAAAAAAATTGACTAATATCATTGTCAGATTTTATAAAGGTGCATAGTTTGCATCGTCTACATACCATCCATGCCTTTTTCGGGCATACTTTATTTTCAACACGGCATTCGTATTAAAAAAAGAGTCTTTCCAGAGGCCTTTTTTTCAAGATTTTATGCACTCATCAAGGGTGGACTGTCTCATTGGAGGTAACCTGGGGGTTGGTTTTGCGTATGAAAAGGGTATCTCCGCGGTGGTTTGCTTTTCTATGTTTATTGCTCTTATTACAAGAGTGTTCGAGAGTGTTCAAGAATTTTGAATCAAAATAAAATGCATTTATGATCAATTTACTATTTCAAAAGTAGTGCTATACCCCCTGTTTAGAAAAAGTAATGCTAAACCCAATTTAATTTTATGGTACACACACAGGAGAGAAACATATACAAAAAACTAAATCCCCCCCAACAAAAGGCCGTCCAAACCACGGATGGACCTCTGCTCATTATTGCCGGGCCTGGCGCAGGTAAAACAATGACCCTTGTCGAGCGTGTTGTTTACTTGATCCAAGAAAAAAAGCTGCAGCCGGAACAGCTCATGGTGGCAACCTTTACCGAAAAAGCAGCCAAAGAGCTGACTACTCGCATTTCTAATCGGCTCCTAGGTCTTGATATTAGGGTCAACCTTAATGAAATGTACATTGGGACCCTCCATTCCATTTTTCTTCGCCTCTTAGAAGAATACAGAGAGTTCACTCACCTTAAACGAAACTTCCGACTCCTTGATCAATTTGATCAGCAATACTTCATTTTCAATCAAATTCACGATTACCTTCACCTAGATGATGTTGATACCATAATCAACTCAAATGGCAGCAATTGGCGAAAAGCCCAGGCCATTTTGGGCTATATCAATAAAATTGGAGAAGAAAATCTAGATATCGAAATTTTAAGAAACGCTCCAGAACCTGAGATACGAGCTCTAGGCGCACTTTATCAAACTTATACTGAAAAACTACAAGATGAAAATGCCCTTGATTTTTCCAGAATACAGGTAGAAGCACTGGAACTACTACTGAAAAACCCACAAGTAGTGGCTGAATTACAGGATAAAATCCAGTACTTCATGATAGACGAATACCAGGATACCAATACTATTCAAGAGAAAATATTGCTGCTCCTTTCCGATCGATCCAAAAACATCTGTGTGGTTGGAGATGACGATCAGGGGCTTTATCGGTTTAGAGGAGCAACCATCCGGAATATTTTAGAATTCCCTCAAAACTTTTCGCCCGGCACTTGCAAAGAAATCATTCTTAGCACAAATTATCGTTCTCATCCAGATATTGTCGAATTCTACAATGATTGGATGACCCAACAGAATTGGAAAGAGGGTGGAAAAAGCTTCCGCCATAACAAAACCATTCAACCTCATGAAGGGAACTTCCCTTCTATACCGACTGTAATTAAAGTTTCTGCTGAAGGATCTGCATTCAACTATCACCAAGAGGTTTTGGATTTTATTCGACACTTGGAGAAAAGAAATGTTCTAAGCGATTACAATCAGTTAGCATTTTTATTCCGGTCAGTAAAAAATGAAAAAGTAATTGACCTGGCAGAATTTTTAGAAGAAAATGGGATCAATGTTTTCTCTCCCAGATCGGCATTGTTCTTTGAAAGAGAGGAGATTCAACTGCTATTGGGAGCTATTATCTTCATTTTCCCAAACCTTTTTGAGATATTAAAGTGGTCGGATGATGCTTACCTCCGGGTCTGGGACTACTATGGCGCTTGTAAACATAGATTTGCTGAGGAAATAAGAAAAGACAAACAGAGGCATCTTGGGCTTCTAAAGTGGTGTAACCAAAAGGCCAAAAGCCTTTTAACACTCTCTGGAAAAACAACCTATGGCTTTGCTGCCCTTATTTACCAGCTTTTAGAGTATCCCATGTTTGCCCAATATCTCAATAATGACCTCAAGGGGTCAGTCACCAACCAGCGGGCTGCCTACAACATTGCCCTATTGACTAAACTGCTTTACAAGTTTGAATTTCTACATCATGTAACGGTTATCAGCACCGGAAATAAAGAGAAACATTTAAAACAATTATTCAATTTTTTCCTGCGCTTTCTGTACGAAGGCGGCATCGAGGAATATGAAGATTTTGACGATTATGCTCCATCTGGATGCGTATCGTTCATGACCATCCATCAATCAAAAGGATTGGAATTTCCGGTGGTTCTAGTTGGATCTTTGAATAGTGTACCTCGTAAGCAATACAAAGACGTTGACAAAATACTTCAGGATAAGTACTACCACAAACCAACTTTCGAGCCCATCGACCAAACGAAGTACTTTGACTTTTGGCGACTTTTCTATACTGCTTTTTCAAGAGCCCAAAACCTCTTGGTATTGACAGCCAATGAAAAATGGGAAGGCCATGGAAAAACCCCATCCAAGTACCTGGAGCAATCGTACAATAAAGCTATATCCTGGGATGATAACCGTTTTAAAGTCCAGGAATTAAGCCTGGCAGAAATTAAGCCAACTAAGCTGAAGAAAGAATACTCCTTTACTTCTCATATTCTGCTTTATGAGAATTGCCCTCTTCAATACAAGTTCTATAAGGAATTAGAATTTACGGAAGTCCGTACGGGAGGTGTCATTGGTGGTACCCTCTTACACCAAACCATAGAAGACATCCATAAGGCAGTATTGAGGGGGGAAGAACATAAAGTCAATGATGAAAATATCGAAGTCTGGTTCAACACGAACTATCAGCTACTCGTAAAACAGGAAAGGTCTTACCTGGCTCCCGGACAGCAGAAAGCTTTATTGAATCAAGTCATTCGATATAAAGATCGGATGAAGCACCAATGGCATACTATTAAAGAAGCCGAAGTGGATGTCTCTCTGGTGAAGGAAGATTATATATTAAAAGGGACCATCGACTTGATTCGTGGAGAGAATGAAACAGTAGAATTGATTGACTTTAAGTCGGGAGATAAGCCGGATGTGAATGATACTGATCCGCATAATCGAAATGCTCTAAATGGTTTCAGACGACAACTTGAGGTTTATGCTCATTTAATCGAAGAACGAACAGATTATAAGGTGAGCAAAATACATTTGTACTTCCCTAAAGAGGAATTGGGTAGTCCATATATCACTTTCAAAAAAGATCATGGTCATATCGATCAAACCATTGCGTCATTTGAGCAGGTGGTCAACAAAATTGAACGGAAAGATTTCGATAACTCGCACATTGTAAAGTCAGAAAAGCAATGTGGAAACTGTGACATGAGGTTTTATTGTAATCCTAATAATCCAAAATTTAAAACCTAGTTATGAAAAGGGTAATTCTTATTTTAACAGCCATTTTAATTAGCATTTCTTTCCTATTGGGTCAGGTTAATCCAAATTACCACTGGGTTAACGGATACTACAGAAAAGACGGAACATATGTGAGAGGTCATTACAGAACAAATCCAAATAACACCAATCGTGATAATTATTCTACCCTTGGAAATATAAACCCCCATACTGGAAAACCAGGTTGGATATTGCCCGACAATAAACCTTTAAGATCGAACTCTTCAATCAATAATTACAATTATAACTTCACAAAGAGAAAGTCTTCTAACAGTTCCAATCGTTATTCTAGCTATTTTGAGCCGGGAGAAAAAGTTATTGACTACACTAATGGAAAAGATATTTTCAATGTTTCTGCCATTAGAACGACTGATTTCCAACCAAACTTAACTTACTTTTCATTTGATCAAACAACAAACGAAATAAAAGAAACAGAAGGCAGATCCAGAGGATATCTGTTAGATGGTGCCTATCGATTCTATGATGAATATGGAACATTACGAAAATACGAATACTACAGTTTAGGGTTAAAAGATGGCTACGCAGTTACATATGATGAAAATGGAGCGAAAAAATTTGAAGAAAACTATTCAAATGGAATCCTTCAAACACTAAAGTATTCGACAGAAGATGGTTATGATATCACCTGGAATGCCTTACCGAGAACCCCTGGTTCCTTAAAAAAGGTATTTAAAGGAAATAACCTCGTAGAAATTGCTGAATATCAAACAGAAAACGAGGTCAATATTTCAATCTATAATGAAGCGACAGGGAAACTGGAAATGGAATACTGGGAAATTGACAATCAATTAAGTGGTCCATACAAAACTTACTTCGAGGATGGGTTCACCTTGAAACAAACTGGGCAGATTATTAATGGAAAGAAACAAGGCCTTACCAAAGAATACTATAAAAACGGGCAGCTTAGCTTTGAATACTATTTAGAAAACGGCTTGCTACAAGGCCCGTTCAAAAAATACCACTCTTCTGGTTTAGTAGCGACAGAAGGAAGGTTTAATCACGGAGAATTAGATGGAGAAATAAGAAGATATACCCAATTTGGCAAACTAGAGAGTATTGAAAATTATGAGCGAGGGAAAAGCAACGGAAAGACCTATTACTATGAAAATGGAAAAGTCATCATTAGCGGAGAAATGAAAGATAACAAAGAACATGGACTGTGGGAGTTTTTTTACCTAAATGAAGATGGTGATTATTACAGATCCCAATACCTTAATTATAATGAAGGTGTTCTCAATGGACCATTTCAAAAAATTACCGGCGATTCAGTTCTTGTGGGTCATTATTATCAGGGAAAGTTTCACGGTGACATTAGAATTTACAGGTCCCTACTAACTTTGCTCACAGGAGTCCCTATGAAAAGCTATAGTAAAGAGGATTTAGCTGCAAAAGGAAAATACTATTTAGGAAAAAAAGATGGGTTCTGGGAAGAGTTCAGTTTTGGCCAAAAACTAGCAGAAGGCCAATATAGAAAAGGAGAAAAAACAGGGATTTGGAAATACTACTTGCCAAAAATTGTGAATATGGATGGTTCTGTATTATACGAATCTGAATTATCATATAAGACTGAAAGTTACTTAAATGGCCAATTAAATGGTAAGTCTACTCAAAGTTTAGCTTTAGAAAAAAACATGGTGCCATGTCCACCTGACTACAAAAAAGATACATGCTACAATAATAAGGTAATTGAATTCACAGAAGTTGCTTACTATCAGAATGGGAAACTACATGGAAGTTACTACCTCGAAGATTCCCTTGGAAATGTAAGAGGAAAAGGGAATTTCAAAAATGGCAAAAAAAATGGTCTTTGGATTGAAATAATTGATGGTCAAAAAAATGAATTCAGCTATAAAGATGGAGAGCTATCTGGTGGATATAGAAAATATTACCAAGATGGAAAAATTGAAACGACGGGACTTTACAACGATGGAAAGCCATCAGGTATTTGGTATACTTATTATCCTTACGCTGACAATTTATTGAAAACCAAAAAAGTTTATTCAAACGATAAAATTGTCGAAACACAATTCGATACTGACCAAAAGATCGAATATGAATTGGAATTAAAAGGCCAAAAAATCTATAAGGCAAGATTCTTTAAAGAAAACAAAGCCATGCGAGAATATTATTTTAAAGAGTTTGATGCCAATGATGTCCTCCACATAGAAATCACTTCAACTTTCAATGACACCATAAAATTGGAGAGTTTTAAATTAGAAGCTGATGCCTTCTGGCTTTTAGAATCGGCTTTAATCGTAGCCGGTCAATTTGGAGATTATCCTAGAATTAGAAAAATCCCAAATATTAAAATCATTAAGGATGGAAAGTTTGAAACCAAAAAGTTCAATTACAAGGAGGCAATCGAATCTGGCCAATACCTAAATAACAAAAAACATGGTACATGGATTAGGAAATTATTCAATCAGGGAATTCTCTTAAAAACTGAATATGAAGAGGGAATACTTCAAAATGAATTATTCCTGGATGTAAACACCCAAAAGACTGTCTCAGGGAAGTTTAAAATTCCTAGTACTGTAGGAAATTATGAATTGGCAAAAATTAAGCATGGAAAACGTGACGGAAAAAGTATCATTTATGATTCACATGGAAATGCAATTGAAATAAGAAAATATAAAAATGGCATCTTGATAAAAAAACAGTAAAACCTCAAATATTTTTCTGAACCCCTAAAAAATCAAAAATGTATCTCTCAAAACTTAAAATAAAAAACTATCGGTCAATTAAAGACCTTGATGTCGACTTCCAATTAGGAAAGAACGTAATTGTAGGAAAGAACAATGCTGGAAAAAGCAATATCATTAAAGCTATTGATATCGTTTTAGGGGAATCTGTACCTACCTATTACAAATATGAAAACATTACTGAAAATGATTTCTATACTTGTAAGATAACTACTGAAGAAGGTCGAGAAAAAGAACAAAGAACTAATAAGCTGGAAATTATATGCGTTTTACAGAGACTACCTGATGAGGCCTTAAATTTTGAAGAAATAAATAAATGCAATGGATTTAATAAATACGTCCAAAATAAAATATATAGGCCCCAATTTAGAATTGACGAATATAGATTCGATATTGATGATTTTTCGAATGAAGAAATACAACCACTTTTTGAGCTGGACCTAGACTGCGATGATTCCTCTAGTTCTTCATTCGTCGATACCTACTCAAAGCAATGGGTCGGATCAAAAACTACTCACAAGCTTAAATTTGAGGAAGAGCTTTCAGACAAGTACGAATTTGCTTACGTTTTCAGAGCTGAAATCACTGAAGAAGGAATCAAAAAAGATATTAGGTTTTTATACAGAGAAGGACAAAATAATGCCTGGCAAATGGCTTTTACCGCTCCTCTAAGGAATGAATTATTACAAAGTGCCATCATCCCTTCCTTTAGAGATCCTAATAACACCCTGAGAATCAATCAGTGGTCTTGGTATGGAAAACTACTTAGAGCATCTATAGATACAGATCATCCTGAGCTTGTTCAATCGTTTGACAAGCTTAAAGAAGCTTCAGAAAAAGTTTTTGCAAATCTAAAAAAGGATATCAACCACTCAAAAATAAATGTGGCCTTCCCTGATACTGAAATCTCAATTCAATTCAACCCTGATTCAAAAATTGATGTGTATAAACAGGCCTTGATTTACGTTGATGATGGATTTAAGAGCCAATTACAAGAAAAAGGTTCCGGTATACAGAGTGCTGTTATAATTGGTTTATTTAACTATTATACAAAGCATATAGCACATCAAGCTAGCTCTTTGTTAATTGTTGAAGAGCCGGAAATATATTTGCATCCCCAAGCAAGAAGAGTTGTATCGGATAGAATTGATGATTTTTTGGATGACAATAAAAATCAGGTTATCCTTACCACTCATTCCATCGAATTTATTACTTCTGCGCACGATTCCTTAAATATTATCCTTGCCAAAAAATCAAAGTCTATAGGTACTGAGGCAACGAACACGAATTTTAGCTCTCCAAAAGAGAAGAGTATTTTAATAAAAAAGCAAAATACTGAGATGTTCTTTGCCGACAAGGTTTTGCTGGTAGAGGGTGGAGAAAAATATATTATTGAAGCCGTTGCCTCCTATTATGGCATAACAAAAAAGCCTTTTTTAGGACCAAACTGGCTGAATGAAAAAAACTGCTCAGTAATTGAAGTAGAGGGTAAAACTGAATTCTGGAAATATTACAATAAGCTACAAGAATTAGAAATCCAAAACTTCATTCTAGCGGATTTTGATTTCTTTTTCCGTTCCTTAGGTGATTTCTTTACCAAAACATCGTGGGAAAACGAAAACATCCAAAAGCATCAGGAATTAAATGGCGAGCTGGGTAAAATTGATGATTCTTTGCCGGAAGACTTGTTGGAAGAAATTGAAAAACTGAAAAAATTTGCTGAAGATAAAGGGTTCAAACTTGATGCTAAAAAGGTAAGAAGAGAAATGCGAAAGAGTATTCGGTTGAAAAAGTTTACAGATGTACCCGGAGAGCTCCAAGGAGAAGTAAAGGCTCTAATCAAAGATTTAAGAAGAAAAAACTTGTTCTTAACTTCAGGAGAACTTGAAGACTACTTCACCGAAAACCTTAAAAACGAAACCAATGGAAAGCATCTAGGCAAAAAAGAAATTCCTGTCTTTATTGTTTCTGAATTATTGGAAGAACCTTCAGATATTATAAAATTTATTGATTGTGATGAATACATAAAATTTCTAGATATTGTTACCGCTGACATAATCGACCCATCAACAATAAATGTTTCAAAACAAGAAGAAAAAACCACCTCCAATGTCCAATAACCAAAAATCCCTCAACCTCCAATCTTCCATCCCTTCTGTCGAAGAATACACCTTCGACCCCATCAAGGGATACCCCATGCTCCACTGGAAAGGCAAGCGCCCTTTCACCAGCACCCAGTACTATCCCGCCCAACTCAAAGAAGTGCATGGCGAAGAAACCAACGGCTGGATCAATAAAATCTTCTGGGGGGATAACTTGCAGGTGATGAGCCACCTACTAAAAAAGTTTAGAGGGCAAGTGGATTTGGTATACATCGACCCTCCTTTTGATAGTAAGGCGGATTATAAGAAAAAGGTATCACTAAAGGGGAAATCAATTGGTAATGACCACAATGCTTTTGAAGAAAAGCAGTATACCGATATTTGGACTAATGACGATTATCTTCAGTATGTGTATGAAAGGATAATACTTATCAGAGAGCTTCTTTCTGAAAATGGAACCATTTATATTCATTGTGACTGGCATAAAAGTCATTATTTAAGAATTATACTTGATGAGATCTTTGGTAAAGATAATTTCATAAATGAAATCATATGGAAAAGAGCAAACACGGTAAAAGGGAATGTTGGTCAGGGAAGTAAATTCTGGGGAGCCAACACAGATACAATTTTTTTTTATAAAAAAACCGAACAATATACATTCAACTCTCAATATTCAGATTATTCAAAAGATTATATTGATAAATTTTATAAACATACTGAAGAGAAAACTGGTCGAAGATACCAATTAATAAGCATGACTGCACCTGGAGGGGCATCAAAGGGAAACCCTTTTTATGAGGTTATGGGAATTAAACGATTTTGGAGGTATTCTCAAGAAAAGATGCAAAAACTAATCGATCAAGGTTTAGTTGTCCAAACTAAGCCAGGAAATGTACCTAGAAAGAAAATTTATCTAGATGAGGGTGAAGGTGTTCCGGTTCAGTCTCTCTGGGACGATTTACCAGCACTTAGTTCTCAGTCAGATGAACGTATTGGTTATCCAACCCAAAAACCTGTTGTCCTCTTAGAAAGAATAATTAAGGCTAGTAGTAACCCAGGCGATCTCATCTTCGACTGCTTCATGGGCAGCGGCACCACTCAAGCCGTCGCCATGAAATTAGGACGCCGCTTCATAGGAGCTGATATTAATTTGGGCGCCATCCAAACCACTACCAAACGATTGATCAATGTAGCAGCAGAAATTAAAGAAAAACAGGAAAAGGAAGCTAGTCAATTAGATCTGAAGGTAGAGGATCAAAACGAAGAAGAGTCCATTTCCAACTATTATACTGGATTTGAAGTATACAATGTCAACCACTACGACGTCTTCCGCAACCCTGTTGAAGCCAGGGACATCTTAATGAAAGCACTGGAAATCCAGCCCCTGCCCAACAATACCATTTATGATGGAGAAAAAGATGGTCGCATGGTCAAGATTATGCCCGTCAATCGTATTGCTACTCGGGCTGACCTTAATCCATTGATCACCGGCTTTGATTACAAGACCTACGAACGTCGGCACAATGAAGCGCCCGGCAGGCCGGTGGAGCAGATCCTTTTGGTATGTATGGGACATGAGCCTGACCTAGCTGCCACTCTTCAAAAAGAAGTGAAATTCAAACTGGACATCGAAGTGGTAGACGTCCTAAGGGATCAAAGTCGTCTGGAATTCAAACGGGAAAGCGAAGCTGAAATAAAAGTCGAAAATAGGGAACTGGTCATTGAGCAGTTTTATCCAATGAATCTGCTGCAAAAATTGTCGCTCATGAAAGAAAATGTAGAAGACTGGCGCGAGCTTACAGAATCCGTGATGATCGACTGGAATTATGATGGAGCCGTATTTGAGCCAAAGGTAGTAGATGTTCCGGGGAAAGATGAATTGGTAGAAGGAAGTTATCCGGTGCCAGACAATGCGGGGACTATTCGTGTGAAGATTACTGACTTGTTGTCGGAGAGTTTGGAAGTAGAAATAAACTAACCATCATTTGCTAAAATACTCATGTGAATAATCCCAAAACATATTCTTGTCATGAAAAAAGTTTTAAAACTTGAGAATGAACTGATAAAACTTCTTCCCAATGCAGAGCAAATCTGGATTGCTGCTGCTGCTTTCTCAGACTACGGATTCGACCTGATCCAAAATCATATCTCAAAAAATGCAAAACAATATTACTTACTTGGAATTAACCTTCCAACTCCTCCTTCAGTAATCAGAAAAGTCAAAGAGATCCAAGAAGAAAGCAAAATAGAAGGAAAAGTATATTTAAAAGAAAATCAATTTTTTCACCCTAAGCTTTACCTACTTAAAATTGGAGACAAATTAGTTGGTTTTCTAGGGTCAGGAAACTGTACAAGAGGAGGACTAAAAGATAACATCGAATTAAATTTAAAGATAACCTCAGAAAGTTTTTGCCAGGATCTATTAGAGAATTATTTCCTTACCTATTTTAAACTTGGCACAAAAATCACCAATTCCTTTATTGAGGACTATGAATTAATATTTGCTCGAAGAAATAAAAGAATGGATGAAGACAAAGAAGACCTTAAAATTCTAATTCCCTCTAAGAACAAAATCAATCTATCTTCAATTGATTTTTCAGATCAATTTTTTCAATATAGACATTTTGCAGCCTTTGAAGGCACAAAACCATATTCAGACGGAACCGCTGAAAATCAGGAAAGGTTAGAAGTAAAACAACGACTCCTAGAACTCCACGATCAACTACTTCCCAAAATAAAAGAAAAGGGGTGGGATTTGCATCCACATCATAAAGACGATCATATTATCTCTTCCCATACTCATTCTAGTTGGACATCTGAGGCTCTTACGGCTTTATGGCTGCATTATGGAAAAAGCAGTAATGAGCTCAAAAAATATCAAAAGATATATGGAGAGCACCAAACATCTTTGTATCACATGAGACTTCAGATCATAATTCATGTTGATAATCTTGGAATTTGGTGCAGAGTAGGAAAAAACAATGGAAGCATAATTGATAGAGAATATTTTAAAAAGAAGATGAAAAACAAGGAATATAGAGAGAAGTTTTTCATTCTATGTGAAAACCTTGGAGAAGAATATTGGATTGAAGTTAATGGACATAAAAAATTCATCCCCTCTTTTTCAACAGGTGATGAATTAGCAAAATTCACAAATCAAGATCGAACAAATTATTATTTCATTATTGGCAAATCTTTTTCACCAGCTGATGAGTCAATATCCACTGTTAATATAGTTGATACCGTTTTATCTGAATTTGAAAAATTATATGCTGTTTATGAGCACATTAGGCACCGTTTTTAAAAATTGAATATGGCAAAAAAAAGAAAACAGCAAGTTGACTTTCCATTCTACGTTTATCTAAATCTCTTCTACAAAGAGAATCAAAAAGCCATTCGAAGGTCCTATAATTCTCTGACGAAGAAGTTCCTCGACTTCAATGATCCGGATAAGGGCGAGGGAGCCTTTTTGCGCAAGCCTCAGTTTGAAGCGCTAGAGATGTACGTCTTTTTGAAAGAATTTTTAGACAATAAATATTTATACCAGATCTTCGAAGCCTGGTATAAAAAAGAGGGGGAGTTTGAAGGACGCCAAGCCACAGGAATTGATACAAATACCGGTCAGGTTGAACTATTTGGTCCTGTGGAAGAAAATGTAGAAGAAGACAAAGAATTATTTCAGGAAGTATTCAAGCAGATCAAAGCCTTCCAGCAGATCTACCCCAATTACATTTTCGCGCTTACCATGGGCCTGGGGAAGACGATCTTAATGGCAACCTCCATTTTTTATGAATTTCTCTTGGCCAACAAGTTTCCTAAAGATGAGCGATTTTGTCATAACGCCCTGGTTTTTGCTCCCGATAAAACCGTTTTACAATCGCTTAAAGAGATACAGACCTTTGATAAGTCCAAAGTGGTCCCTCCACAATATGTCAATTGGCTGGAAACACACCTCAAATTCTACTTTCTCGATAAAACGGGTGATGCACTGAATGCCATCGACAACTCCAAATACAATATCATCATATCCAATACACAAAAGATCATCCTGAAACGGAGTCACAAAGAAACTTCTCCGACTGAGTTACTTTTTAAGGACATGGATGCGACCTACAAAGCCAAAAGCCTGAATAAGGATTATGAAGACCTGTACGAGTTTGACATAGAGACCGATGCTGATCTTATCACTAATCAAAGGTTTGCTAAACTGACTCATCTCAAGCAATTAGGCATCTATGTGGATGAAGCCCATCATGCTTTTGGGAACACACTAAAAAGAGATTTTGGCTTAACAAAGTCTGCTACCAGTCTTAGAGTAACGATTAATGAATTAGCTGAGAATTTAAAGGAAAAGGGGTCGAAAGTAGTGGGTTGTTACAATTATACTGGTACGCCCTATGTGGGTAAAAGGCTGTTACCCGAAGTAGTGTACGCATATGGTTTAAAAGATGCCATCGAGAACAAATACCTGAAAAAAATTACAATAAAAGGTTTTGAGAACGTCAAAGACCAGACCAAGGCCTTTGTTAGGCAAGCTATCAAAGAATTTTGGCAATCCCAAGAAAACAAGCGTTATGAGGACATGCTTCCTAAAATGGCCTTTTTTGCTTCTAATATTGATGAACTACAAAAAGTGCTTAGACCTGCGGTGGAAGATGTACTTGCTGAAATGAATATTCCTCTCAATAGCATCTTGGTTAATGTTGGTGATCCTAAGCTCACGACCAATGATGATTTGAGAGAATTTCAAAACCTCGACACCCCCGGTTCAGAGAAACAGTTTATTCTATTGGTTAATAAAGGAAAAGAGGGTTGGAATTGCCGATCATTATTTGGAGTAGGGCTTCATCGTAAACCCAAATCTAAGGTCTTTGTTCTTCAAGCCACTATGAGATGTCTCAGAGCCATAGGCAACGATCAATATACCGGACAAGTTTTCTTAGCCTCCGAGAACATCGACATTCTGGAAAAAGAGCTTCAAAACAACTTCCGCCTATCAATCGATGAGCTCACTTCAGCAGGAGACGACCGAGAAGTCGTGGAGGTTAGGGTAATCCCTCCTCCTGTAAAAGTGAAAGTCAAAAGAATAAAAAAGCTATTCCAGCTTAAGGAAAAAGAACCGAAAGAAGGTCTCTCCTTGGATTTGGCCACCGCCGATGTAGACAAGTACAAAATTAAAGTGACAGAAAGGGACATCACGGACCTGTCGAAAAAAATAGGCAGAGAGGAAGATTACACACACATTAAAGAAAAGCGAGAGTTCTCTGAGCTGACACTTATTGCTGAGGTATCCAGGTATTTAAATATCAGTCCTATAAAAATAAGGCAAGTTTTAGCTACTACTAAAGAAGGTATTGATCAAATATTGGAGTACGCAAACGATTATAATGAACTGCTTTATGATTGGATCATTCCAAGACTATTCAAAGAGTTTTTCGATATCCGGGAATATAAAGATGAAGAAACCGAGGAAATAGAGTTGGTTCATCCTCCTAATGTAAAACCTTCGAAGCAATCTACTTCCATAACAGGTGGCTATGAAACGCAATATGGCAATAAGGCTCAACCACCAAGCATAACAGAAGAGCCAGATTACAGCATACCATATACGATGCGATCCAAGCCTGAATTCATTGTCAGGCAATCAGATCCGGAGGTGGCTTCCAATGCCCACAAATCCTTCCATGTAGATACATACTGTTTTGATTCATTGCCTGAGAAGGAATATTTCTTTTCTCTTTTAGAGGATGAATCAGTTGAGAAAGTCTGGTTCACCGGTATGTTTACGCATGGGCAATCTGATTTCGTCATTCCCTATATCGATCCTGAATCTCATACATTACGCAAATACTATCCTGACTTTCTGGTTCAGAAAACGGATGGCTCTTATGTAATTATCGAAGTAAAAGCTGACTTCCAGGTGGATGATACGGTTGTCAAAGCCAAGCAGGAATACGCTGAGCAATTAGCGGCAGCTAGTGATATGAGTTATTTGATGGTGAAGGCGACAGACGCAGTTAATAAGTAATGGGGAGAAACAGTTAATTATCCAAAATATATCGAAATGCCTTGGTGATAGAGCCATCGAATAGGCCGGTTGTCCGGAATGAAAAATTTAAACTAAACCTAGATATCATCATAAAAGAATGATATGAAAGCAAGTGAAATTAGAAATATTTGTATCAATGGATCCAAAGCTTATTATAATTACCTTTCAAATAAACGAAATGGTGGAGTCGATGAAATTCAGGTAACTCAAATTGAGAAGGTTGATGATGCATCCTTTAAGTTCAAGATCACTAAGAAGTTATTTGACCCAGACACCGTTTCTTTCCGCTACAACGGCAACTCGATTCAAACCTTCACAAGCGAGGATATCAAAATTAAAGTATACGACAATGATAAAAAGGTTATTGTAGTCAATGTTTCCCCAAAAGTAATTCCTTTAATCTCCCCACTAAAAGCTAATGAGTGGAAAGTAATTGTCGATCTAAAGTTTTTGGTGCAAAGAGTAATCGACTGGTATGAATTAAATGGAAATAACCTAAAATTTCAACCGGGTCCCTCCAGTAATGATATAGAATTCGATGAAAGTGTTATCATGCCTGAAAAGGGGAAACCATCTGAGGAGCAACAAAAGGCAATCCAGACGATATTTGACTATAGATTCAGTTATATTTGGGGAGCTCCAGGAACAGGAAAGACTAGAATGGTTTTGAGTTATGCTTTACTTACCTATGTAAAAAAGAAAAAAAGAGCTTTCGTTCTGGCTCCTACCAATGTTGCTCTTGAGCAAATTTTTAGAGGAATAATAGAAATGACTGATGCTGCAGGGATTAAAAGGAAAAAACTACTTCGCTTAGGCTTTCCTTCCCAATCCTTTGCTAAGGACTTTGGAGAAGTGTGTGAAATACAGGGTATTGAAAAGGAACTTAAAAGGATCAATACCCAAATAAAAATAATTTCCTCTATTCTTGGTGTTGACACTGAAGAAATCAAAAAATTAAAAAAGCTCCTAAGCGAACTGGAAAAACTTAAAGAACATCAAGATCAAAAAACTATAAAAACCCAAGAAAGAGGCAATGTCTTTAGAAAAGTCAATGACCTAAGTTCTTCATTGGAAACCAACCGGAAAAGGCTTCGTCTCATCGAGAAAGAGAGGGAAGTGATTTTCAAGAAGAAAAATTCATTATTAGGCAAGTTTTTAGGATTATTGTCCGAACGAGCCAAATACGATAAAGAACTAGAAAACCTTTCTATATCTGAGAAAGAACTTGAAGAATCAAACTCTAAGATAAAGGCGTCCATTTCTCAATATCAAAGCGACCTGCACACTCTAGCCAATGAAATAACCATAATAGAAGAAAAAATAACGGCCCTAACTACTCATATTAAAGAATCGTCTTTTTCAAAGAAAGATCCACTTAATAATATCGACCGGGCGATTGAAAGTTTACAAAAATCTTTAGATGAACAATCCGAAGAAATACAAATTTCTGATGCTTTAAAAAAAGAATATGAAAGCCTTTCAAAAGAGGAATTACAAAACCAACTAGAAAAATATGAAGCAGAAAGAAAAAAACTGTTACAATATTCATTGGAAGAAAGGCTGGAAAATGTCAATGTAATTGGTGCAACACTAGACACTTATCTCTATAGGTTTAAAGAAAAGCCACTGAAGGCGAACCATTACTTTATCGATGAAGCAGGATATGCCAGTACAATTAAGGCCCTTACGGTATTCAGGTCCGAAAACCCCATCACTCTTCTGGGAGATCATAAGCAGCTTCCTCCTGTTTGCGAATTATCTAAGAGGGATATCAAAAAGTTTGAGGAATATCGAGATGTATTTTTGTGGGATCAATCGGCTATTTACCTCGAGGAGATTTGGTCTATTGATAATAAAAACATTATACTTCAGAATTATTTAAACTCCCAACCTCCTTCCTTTAGAAATTTAAAAAAAGCATCCCTAACACAAACATACCGTTTTGGACCGAATTTAGCTAAAACGCTAGGAGAGTATGTCTATCATGAGGATGGCTTTAGCTCTAATGAAGGAAATAATACTGAGGTTGTTATCTGTAAAGTTTCAAATCCTGAAAATTTACAAAAACGGAAAAGGCTCAACGAAGCGGAAGCACTTTGCATTCGTACCTATGTTAATAAATATCATTCTCAAGATTCCAACCTTGCCGTTTTATCTCCATACCGAGATCAAATAAAAAGACTAAAAGAACTTTTGCCAAAACTAAAAGAAGAGGATAGAATTCTCACTGTTCATAAATCCCAAGGCAGAGAGTGGGATACGGTAATTTATTCGGTTTGTGACTATGGAAATGGCCGGACTCCGTGGTTTACAGATACTACATCTGAAATATCCAATGGGTTAAACAATGTAAACACAGCAGTAAGTCGAGCAAAAAAACGATTGGTTATTTTCCTCTCCTATGAAGATTGGATAAATCAAAAAGATCAACTTATTTACGGATTAATCAAGTCTGCGACAAAAGAAATTTCATACGATACGACATCTTTAAAATCAGTAACTCCTAAAACTAAGGAATCGGAAAAACAAAACAATTCTACTAGCCTCTCCTCTTCCAAAGGGCCAATACGAGGAAAGGACTATGTTCCAACTAAACCTGATGAGCGATGGGAAAGTAAGACATTATATTGGAGTAAGAAACCTCTTCCAGGGTATAAATACTCCCAAAAGAAGAAAGCCTATTGGAAAAAGAAGTGAGTATATCTTAGGCTCATTTAACGCCATAACAGTTATCCTATAAAAAGCTTATTTTTATCAAAAAATCAGCATGCTCAACCAGGAAGAATTATTAGAATTAATGAAGGACCTTGAGTCCGACAGAGTGGAAAGAACAGTTTCCTTCCGGGAGGACAAGCTTGGACCTGCAGTTTGCGCTTTTGCAAATGATTTAGCCAATCATAAAAAGCCCGGATATATTTTACTAGGCGTAAAGGACAAGGGCGAAATCGCAGGTATGAACATAGGGGATGAAGATCTGCAAAAAATAGGAAATGTGAGATCAAATGGCAATATTCAGCCTTTACCTTTTATGACAGTCAGTGAAGTTTTCCATTTACCGGAAGGAGATGTCGTCGTCGTCGAAGTACACCCAGCTGATTATCCCCCTGTAAGATACCGGGGCAAGTGTTGGATAAGGATTGGCCCCAGAAAAGCCGTTGCGAGCATGCAGGAAGAGAGAGTACTAATAGAAAAACGTATTTCAACTGGCAGGACTTTCGATGAGCAAATATGCAGAGGCAGCAAAACCCAAGATCTTAGTTTAGATGTATTTAAAATCACTTATCTTCCTCAGGCTATCGACCAGGAAACCCTTGAAGCAAATAATCGGAGTAATAAGGAGCAACTAGCCTCTCTTGGATTTTTTGATCTGGTCAGAGATACTTGCACGAATGCTGGTATTTTGATGTTTGGTGATAATCCCCGATATTTCATTAAAGGAAGTTATATTCAGTATATCAAATTTGACGGAACGGAAATAACTGATAGCGTTTTAGAGGAAAAAGAGTTTTCCGGTGACTTGGTGAATGTTTTAAAAAACTTGGATGATTTTGTACAAACGAATATTATAAAGCAAAAGCCTGTCCGAGCCGGAGGTTTTCAGGAAAAAACAATTTACAATTATCCGGGCTGGGCTCTGAGAGAATTATTGATGAACGCCGTAATGCACAGGGATTATGAATCCAATGCGCCTATTTACATTTACGAGTTTTCTAATAGAATTGAAATAGAAAATCCAGGAGGACTATATGGGGACGCTCGACCGGAAAACTTTCCAGATGCCAGTGATTATCGCAACCCCATCATTGCAGCAGCCATGAAAAACCTGGGATATGTCAACCGATTTAATTTTGGCGTAAAGAACGCTCAGAAACATCTTGAAAATAATGGTAATCCGCCGGCAAATTTTAACCTCAGTCTAAAAACGAAATTTGCAGTGACGATAAAAATAAACAAGGACTGGAATGCATAAAATTGTTTTTTTCAATAATAAGGGAGGGGTAGGAAAAACGACCATGGTCTACCATATGGCCTGGATGTTTGCAGAGTTAGGCTATAAAGTACTTGCTGTGGATCTCGATCCACAATCAAACCTATCCTCTATGTTTCTGGATATTGATCGTTTAGCTGAAACGGTAGAAGAAAACTCAGATCTCACCATAATGGATGCCATTACTCCGATTGCTGAAGGCGAGGGTTATAAAGGGATGCACGTTGAACGAATTGATGATAAAATTGGATTACTTGTTGGGAATCTAGCTTTATCAATTTATGAGGATAAATTCAGTGATGCCTGGTTAAAGTGTCTGAATGGTGATGTTTATTCATTTAAGGTAATAAGTGCTTTCAAGACAATAATTGAAGATGCCTCCAAGAGAATGAATGCCGATTTAGTTTTAATTGATGTCGGCCCCAACTTAGGTGCGATTAATCGGACAACCCTAATTAGTGCAGATTCAGTAATTCTTCCAGTTGCGTCTGATTTATTTTCTTTGCAAGGCATTAAAAACCTAGGAAAAACCTTGATTGACTGGCGCAAAGGCTGGGAACAAAGAAAGACTACCTACCCTAAAAGTGACACATCCTTAATACCTAGTGGTCAAATGGAACCAAAAGGTTATGTAGTCATGCAGTACACCGCAAAAGAAAAACGTCCGGTAAAAGCATATCTTAGGTTTGCCAATCGAATTCCTGAAGTTTATTCAGAGTTTATTTTACAGAAAAAATCATCTTCTGCAAAACGGGTTGAAGATGACAAAAACTGCCTAGGTCTTCTAAAACACTATCATAGCTTAGCTCCCATGTCTATGGAAGCCAATAAGCCGATTTTTTTACTTAAACCAAGTGACGGAGCCATCGGTGCTCACGTACAAGCAGTAAAAAAGGCGTATCAGGATTTTAAATTGATTACTGAAAGGATTATTGAGGTGTGTAATATCGATAAACCTATTGCTTCGGAGCTATTCTGAATTAAAATGCGCCTCTACCTAGCCGTCACCGACTCCCAATGGTTCCGCTACCTCAGCCAGCTGGAGCCACCCGCCGAAGACATCAACTTCTGGCAGCCCCGTGGTACGCAAGGATTTAAGGTATTGCCCGTCGGAGGCCCCTTTTTATTCAAGCTCAAAGCACCCGATAATGCTATTGGAGGCGTCGGCTGGTTCAGTTCGTACACCCGCCTGCCCTTGAACATGGCCTGGGAAGTCTTTCAGGAACGAAACGGCTGTGCTCACTTCCCTGAGTTTCGGGATAAGATTCAGAATTACCGCCGAAGATTTGGTGATACCAGTGTTAACCCACAGATCGGCTGCATCATTCTCACCGACCCCGTTTTTTTCCAGCCCGAAGATTGGATCGAACTGCCACCAGACTGGAAGCCCAGTATTGTTCAGGGCAAATCTTATGATACCAGTACAGCCATTGGGAAAGAGTTGTGGTCTAAAATCGCGTACAAACTGCAAAAGTATCGCTGGTTTGACCGTCCGGTGGAAGAGAAAAGTCAGTTAGTCAGGGAACCTGTAGAAGCAGAATACAGAGACGTACTAGCGCGCGTACGCGTAG
The DNA here is from genome assembly GCA_030430845.1 of Bacteroidia bacterium. GTDB lineage: Bacteria > Bacteroidota > Bacteroidia > Chitinophagales > Saprospiraceae > JANQPA01. The sequence goes on from JAUIKE010000040.1 coordinate 36,994, forward strand.
GCCAGGGCACTTTCCGCACGCTTATCACGGATGCCTATCAGCGGCGCTGCTCGATCACAGGGGAGAAAACACTACCGGCCCTGGAAGCTGCACATATCAAACCTTATGCGGCTTCCGGCCCGCACCGGACGTCCAATGGACTTTTACTCAGGTCAGATATACACCGATTGTATGACAGCGGATACCTGACTGTCACTAAAGATTACCGAGTAGAGGTCAGTAGGCGCATCAAAGAAGAATTCGAAAACGGAAAAGAATACTACCGCTTCCACGGGAAATCTCTACTGATTTTACCTGAGCAATTAGCAGACCAGCCTGAACAACAGTATATTGAGTGGCATAATAATCATGTGTATGCTGGCTGAACAGGCATAACACTTTCTACTTTTTCACTCTCGGGCGACATCCATATCATCAATCTAAAGCTTGATGACCAGACATCCTGAATGGATGTGGTCCAATAAACCACCACCATGACCGACATCCAACAACTCACCAAAGCCATCCTCCAATTCCGCGACGAGCGCGACTGGGCCCAATTCCATTCCGGAAAAGACCTCGCCACCCTGCTCAACGTCGAAGCAGGCGAACTACTCGAGCTGTTCCTCTGGAAACAGCACGACGAAGCCGTCAACATGGACAAACTGAAAGATGAACTGGCCGATGTCCTCTACGCCGCCCTGCTCCTGGCTGCCCATTATGAACTGGATGTGAAAGAAATCGTCCTGAAAAAACTGGAGAAGAATCGGCAGAAGTATCCAGTGGAGAGGGCGAAGGGGCGGAAGGAAAAGTATGATGAGTTGTAAGTATAAAATAGTGCTTTTGGGCCGCAGGCCAAATAGTGCCATCCGTGAAATCCGCTAAATCCGTAAAAATCTGTGGTTCAGACGGAGATGCAGCAGAAAAACTATGATAATCAACGCCCAGCTTAAACCTCGCCCTACACACACACACCAGCCTCCGCCTTAAACTCCCCATCATCCATTTTCCCAATCAACAAAGTCCCCACTTCATAAAACTCATACTCCTCATCCTCATCCAATTCCTCGGTGAAGGTAAAGAGCCCTATATAAATGCTTCCACCAGAGTATAAGCTTGACATTTGTGTAAAATCGTCTTATTTTGTTCACAAAATTAAATTGTTCACGTTACGTGAACGTAATACAAATATGAACGTGAAAAACAAAGCCATCATCCAAAAGGCAGTAGAGCAGTTAAAAAAGCTGTTGAAACATCCCGTGAAATGGGAAGAAAACGGCCTTTTGGATGGAAAAATAAACTTAGAATATGATGGGTACAGATTGACTTTCCCGGGAGTTGTAAAAAAGGAGATCAGAAGCTATCACTTTCCAGAACTGGAAAAATATAAAGAGACACATGGCCCATTCATTCTGATAGCCGATACATTATTTACTAATCAGAGAAAAATTCTACAAGCCAAAGGTATCAATTATGTAGATACACACGGGAATGCCTACATAAAAAAAGGCCCCGTATTCATTTTTGTAGATCGCCCTACCAAGCAAAAAGTTGAAAAAGAGACGGGCAACCGGGCATTTACCCCAACAGGCTTAAAAGTGGTCTTGCAGCTATTATTGGACAAAGAGCTGATCAATGCAACGCAAAGGGCCATAGCAGATAAGGCTAATGTAGCCTTGGGCAACATTCCTCAAGTAATTGCCGGACTTAAAGAAACGGGCTATTTAATCGCACTGAACAAAAAGGAGTACCTGTGGAAAAACCGCAGAGAGCTGCTGGAAAGATGGATCAAGGAATATGAAACCGCCCTAATCCCCAAAATACAAAAAGGCAGGTATCGATTGGAAGAGAATTGGAGAGACCTTGAATTGGATGAAAAAGACACCTGGGGAGGAGAAGCTGCGGGGGAATTGATGACCCAGTATTTACGGGCCGAAAATCTGATTTTATATACCAAAGCAACCCGAAATGAGCTGATGGGTCAATACCGGTTCATTCCAGATAAAAAGGGCAAGGTGTTCGTGCGGGAGAAATTCTGGACGGATAATCGTCAGCAACGAAATGCGCCCCCTATTCTGGTCTATGCTGACCTGATTTTAACCGACAATCAAAGATGCCTGGATACGGCACAAATCATTTTTGATGAATACATCGAACGAGAGTTATAAACAATTAGCTGTTCCTTACTTCAAGGAAGTATTTGAGATCATTGATGATATCATGGTGTCAGAAGGGTATCCATATTACCTGATAGGATCAAATGCAATGGCTTTGGAGTTATTAAAAAAAGGCATAGAAGAATAAACCACCACCATGACCGACATCCAACAACTCACCAAAGCCATCCTCCAATTCCGCGACGAACGCGACTGGGCCCAATTCCATTCCGGGAAAGATCTCGCCACCCTGCTCAACGTCGAAGCAGGCGAACTACTCGAGCTGTTCCTCTGGAAACAGCACAACGAAGCCGTCAACATAGACAAACTGAAAGACGAACTGGCCGATGTCCTCTACGCCGCCCTGCTCCTGGCTGCCCATTATGAACTGGATGTGAAAGAAATCGTCCTGAAAAAACTGGAGAAGAATCAGCAGAAGTATCCAGTGGAGAGGGCGAAGGGGCGGAAGGAAAAATATGATGAGTTGTAAGTATAAAATAGTGCTTTTGGGCCGCAGGCCAAATAGTGCCCTCTGTGAAATCAGCTAAATCCGCGAAAATCCGTGGTTCAGACAGGGATATTGCAGAAAACTATGATAATTCACGGCAGACTTAAAAGTCGCCCTACGCCTCCACCCCAGCCTCCGCCTTAAACTCCCCAGCCTCCAATTTCCCAATCAACAAAGTCCCAACTTCATAAAATTCATACTCATCATCCTCGTCCAGGTCCTCTTCGGTAAGGGTAAACAAGCCCACCTGCCCATCCTCGCGCAGCCATTCCAGGCGAGCCAGCACAGGCGCCCAGGCATCAAACCAAACGCCGTTGCTCAGGGCTCGAATATATACAGTGGTTTCTTCTCCGATCTTCATCATTTGAAATTGAAAGGTGCTACTTGCCAGATCAAACAGCCAACAAAATCGACTACTATCCAGTTCCCCTGCTGATCGTAGATTTTAGTGTAAGTAATACCTTTTCGGGATGGGTGAAGGCCAGTTTCCCTAAAACGGCCGCCCCTGCCCTCCGAAGCGAAGGAGACATCCTGGTCATCCTACCCATCCTGCGCGCTCACAGAGCGCATCTCGGTACAGACGGGGGGGTGTGCAAAAATCCACAATAACTACCGGCCGACATCAATGTCGCACTACAAAGCCGTCCTCGCCGACAAAGACAAAACCGCCAAATGGCTCGCCGAACAAGTAGGACGAGACAGATCCACCGTCTCTCGCTGGTGTACCAATGACATTCAACCGCCCCTGGAAGTGCTGTTCCAAATTGCAGAGGTATTGGAGGTGGATGTGTGTGAATTACTAGCCAAACAATAAGGCCATTTCCGCAGGAAATCGGCCGCCCCATCCTACTCATCCTACCCATCCTCCGCGCTCCACCGGAGCGCATCCTAGTACAGACGAGGGGCATGCACCAAACAACTCCCCCCTCCCCCTCATCAACCTAAAGGTCGACAACCTGACATCCTAAAGGATGTAGTCCAATTCCCCCCCGTTACCATTTCCTTAAAACCGCCCCATTCCTTGGCCCTTCCCCTCCTTTTTCCCAACTTAGACTCACCATCAACACCCGACCACATGACCGCCCGCAAAGAAAGACACCAATTCAACTTTTGGCAATCGCCCCAACTGGCCAACCTGACCTTCAGCCACGGCGAGTACGGCGAGTTTGAGTTCCTGCCCCATTTTCATGAATACTACATCTTCCAGATCGTCGAGCAAGGAACCAATGTAGGGATCTGCCAGGGCAAAAAATTTCACCTGCAACCGGGCGATGTGCTGATGATGAATCCAGGCGAGATCCATACGGGCGCCTCGGCCGACAGGCACTGGCTCCGCTACCAGGGCATCTGCCCGGAGGTGACTCAACTACAGTCTTTCCTGAAACTGATGGAATTTACCGACCAAAACATCCCCGAATTTACCCACATGCAGATCCACGCACCAGCCCTGGCCACTCAAATAAAAGAACTCATACAAGCCAGCCGGCAAGAAGAGGACACCCTCTACCTCCAAAGCCTGACCATCGATGTTTTCCAGCAACTCTTCCGGCAACATTCTACGCTCCAACCGCAATCGTCCCGCACGAAGCAAGACCTGACTAAGGTCAAAAAGGCCATTTCCTTCATCCGCGATCAATACAACCAATCTTTTTCCCTGGAAGAACTCAGCGCTTTTTGCCACTCTGATCCTTGCTACTTGATAAAGGTGTTTAAGAAAAAAACAGGACTCACCCCCTATCAATACCTGCGTAACTACCGGATCGAACTGGCTAAGAAAAAGTTACAACAGGACATCCCCATCTGTGAAGTCGCCCTCGAACTGGGCTTTTTCGACCAAAGCCATTTTCACCGCCATTTCAAACCCATCACCGGATTAACACCTTTCCAGTACAAAAGACAATTCCGTACAAGATTTAAAGCCTAAGTAGTGAGAAATTTATGGGGCTGTCTCATCCGCCTAGGGGCGGATTCGACGCCCCATATAATTTTATTTAGGAAGCGTGTTTTAGGGAAAAACTTCGTTTTTCCCTAAAACACGCTTCCTAAAAGAAGATTATTGGCAGGCGAAACCCGTACGGATGATACAGCCTAATAAAAAATAAAATCCGACTATTTATGAAAAAAGTAATCACCCTACTGTTTTCGGTATGGCTGCTGGCGCATACCGCTTTTGCCCAGGCCCAAAGAGAAGTCAAAAATGTGGCCATCTTCGTGCATGAAGGGGTCGAATTGTTCGATTTTGCCGGGCCCGGCGAGGTTTTTGTCGCGGCCGGCCGGCATAGCTCGGCTATTGGCTTTAATGTGTACACCGTAGCAGCGTCTACCGACGAAATCACCAGCCAAACCTTCCTCAAGGTCATTCCGAATTATTCCATCGATGATTGTCCGCCACCAGATGTACTGGTGCTGCCCGGCGGTGCCACGGGCATTCCACTCCGCAACCCCAAGGTGATCGAGTGGATACAGCAAGCCCACGAGGGTACGGATATCACGCTCTCAGTTTGTACTGGTGCCTTTTTATTGGGGAAAGCCGGTTTGCTGGAGGGATTGAAGGCCACTACTCATTGGAGTTCTATAGATGGTCTGCGCAGCCAGTACCCGAATACGGAAGTATTGGAAGAGACCAAGTTTGTGGATAACGGCCGCATCGTTACCTCGGGTGGCGTCTCTTCCGGTACGGAAGGCGCCCTGCATGTTGTACGCCGACTGGCCGGTAATGAAACAGCCCAGCAAGTGGCTCGCTACATGGAGTACAACGGCTGGGATGACCGCATCGGCCTGGTGGAAAAAGAGAATCCGCTGATAGCCATGATTAAAGAAAAGGGTTTTGAGAAAGCTGCCTCTAAAATGAAAGAACATCCCGTTTTTTACGGAGAGCTGCTTAATCTGGGCACAGATTTATTCGAACAGGGAGAGACCCCTCAAGCCCTTCCCATTTTTGAATATTTGGCGAAAAAATATCCGGTCAGCGAGCCTAATATTTTTCTGAATAAAATCTATAAAAAAACGGGGAAACCGATTCCCATTTCCGAAGAGGAGCTCTTGAGCCTGTTCAGGCAAGGAAAGGTCGAACAAGGGATTTCAGTATATAAAGAAAACCGCAAAAAATTCCCCGACCGCTTCATCTTTAGCGAGCACAGCATGAACCTCCTGGGTTATCAACTAATGTATCAAAAGAAAATGGAAACTGCCCTTCAGGTTTTGGAATTAAACGCCAAGGAATACCCGGACTCCTTCAACGTCTGGGATAGCCTGGCGGAATGCCACATGAAGTCGGGCAATAAAGACCTGGCGAGGAAGTATTACAAAAAATCCCTGGAGTTAAATCCGGAGAATCAAAATGCCGCCAAAATGCTGGAATCCCTGGATTAAGCATAGGACATCCCGAATTTTTGAGGCAATTTATAAAGCCTTGCTTTTCAATTATTTATTTCTTTGTTGTTCGTTGTCCGTTGCTCGTTTTTCGCGATTAAACGAGTAACTAACAACGAGCAACTAATTAAAAGTCAAGGTTTAGTTAAATAGCCTATTTTCTTAAATTCTCTTTTAAAAAATAGGGGATGAGTCATGCGAATCAGGGGTTAAGATGAGGTGTTAAAAAACCTATTAAATCCTAATCAAAAATTATTTTTTCATGTCGACCGGCCTCCTGATTGTAGCTTTGTTTGTTAGGTTCCGTAGGAACGATATATCAATAGCCCCATGCTTTAGCTTGGGGATGGTAGGTGGCACCCTAATTTATTCGCCCCAGCGGGGCAGTAAGCCCGCCCCTACAGGGCTTCAATAATGCTTATCCCCCTTTTCCCACGGCTGAAGCCATGGGCTATAAAAAGGCCCCGCCTATGGCAGGTTTATGATCTAAATATGGTACAAATTATTTCAAGACAGTAAGCGGCTGCTCTCTTTTCCACCCCTGATTCGCATGAGTCATGTTAATCCAAAAGATTATGAAAAAAATAATTGCAACATCTTTTATTGTTTTTGCCTGCCTAAGCATAAGCGCGCAGGTTTGGTCACCGGATGGCCGGCAAATAGCCTTTTTTTACATTCACAACATCGAAGATATCTATTTGGTGAAGCCGAATGGGAGTCAGTTTAAAGTCGTTGACCAACACCCCGAGCGAGATTTTGCTCCGCAATGGTCACCGGATGGACAGGACCTGATCTTCACTTCCGTAAGAGATGGACATCATGAAATATACCGACTCCATCTCAAAGGGCAATGTGTAGAAAAACTGACCAAGAACTCTTTCGACAGTGAAGACGGCAGCTATTCCCCTAATGGAAATCGCATCGTCTTTTCGAGCAATCGGACCGGCAACGTAGAGCTTTTCAGCATGAATAAGTGCGGCGGTGATGTTCAACAATTGACCTCCACGCCTGATTTTAATGAGCATACACCCCGGTGGTCGCCCGACGGGAAACAGATCTTATTCATCGGTAAAGAGGAAGGTAAAGAATCGGATATTTGGATCATGGATGCGGATGGGAAAAACCGAAGAAGGATTACCCAAACGCCCGAATCGGAATTCCATGCTTCCTTTTCTCCTGATGGGAAAAAAGTGGCTTACGTAAAAGTATTTGACGGAGCCTTCGAAGTGCATCAGGTCGAAATAAGTGGAAAAAATGACCGAATACTCGTCAGAAAAAAAGGATATCAGGCCTTTTTCCCTCACTGGTCGCCCGATGGAAAACAAATTGCTTTTACACGCGACGTCATGGAGGGCACAGAAGATGGGCTGCCGGCTTTGTTTGTGGTTGACTTGAAGGGCAATGAACGATTGATTACTGACAAAAATAGTTTTTAATCTATCAATAATATACAGCGCTGTTTGGCTGCAGGCCAAACAGCGCTTTCCGTGAAACCCGCTAAATCTGCCAAAATCCGTGGTTCAGACGGGGATGTAGCAGGAACTCCTCATGATTTACGGCCAACTTAAAAGTAGCCCTACCCTGCCCTCCAAAGCACAGCGACGGAGGGCTCCACCCTGGTCATCCCCACTAAAGCTTCAGCTTTAAAAATATCCTGGCCATCCTACCATCTAGGTCCCCCTCTTGCATTTCCCAAACCGTTCCCCTAACTTGTTGTAGTATTAAATTCAGAACGCTTTGAGAAAATCTAATCAATCCAATCGAATCCTTCAATTGGCTATGACCCATTTTGAAGAGGCGACCTCCTGGCAAACCGTCTGGAAAACGGCCCAAAATGGGAAAGACCACAATCAAATGATCCTCACCGGTCCTCAACAAAAGATCGACCTGGCCTTTGAAGTAAGAAGCAGCATTCAAGAAACACAGCTGGACAAACTTTCCCAAAAAACACAACAACACCCTAATTTCCTCATCATCGCCGGGCGCATCAGCCAGCCTGTCAAAGAAAAATTGAAGTCGCAACATATCAATTACATCGATAGCGGCGGCAATGCCTATATCGAAACGGATTCCGTATTTCTGCTTATTGATGGGAAAAAAAGTGGGTTTTCGCCCCGAAAGAAGCACCTGTTTACCAATGCTTCCATCCAGCTGATCTTTCATTTATTCCAACAACCTGAATTACTTCAACAAACCTACCGCCAAATCGCCGAGGCCACCGGCGGCAGCCTGGACAACATCTCCAAAACCCTGCGAACACTTCGGGATTATAAGTACATCCAAGCTTTGGAGTCAGGCGGCTTCGTTTTTACCAACAAAAAAAGCCTGCTCGAACGCTGGATCCCGGAATTCGGTGAGCGGCTCAAACCCAGCCTGCTGATCGGGCGCTTCAGCTTCCTGCCCGACGTAAACTGGAAGTTCCTCCAGATCGACACCTCCCTCACCCGCTGGGGCGGTGAGCCGGCAGCTGAGAAGCTATTCAGCAACATCCAACCAGCCGTTTTCACCCTCTACTCCCAGGAAAGCCACCAGGACCTTGTCCGCAATTACCGGCTTATCCCGGACCCGGAAGGGAATATCCACGTATACCAAACTTTTTGGGATATGACTAAGGAAACAAACAAAGAGACCGTCCCTAAACTACTAGTCTACGCAGACCTTTTACTATCCAACAATAAAAGAAACCACACCCTCGCTCAACAAATATTCTATGAGAGGGAGTAGGTGCCAAAGGCACCTACTCCCTCTCTGTTTTTAATTTCTTCCTATCTATCTTCCCTGTATCATTCTTCGGCAATTCCTCCACAAACACCACATACTTCGGCACCTTAAATTTGGCCAGCTGCTCCTTGCAAAAACCGATCACCTCTTCAGCAGTCACCTCCGCTTTTTTCACCACAAAAGCCTGCCCTACTTCACCCCACTTCTCATCTCGCACCCCGATAACCGCCGCCTCGGAAATGCATTCATGCTGTACCAGGATTCGTTCAATCTGAGCAGGATACACATTTTCTCCGCCGGAGATGAACATATTCTTAATACGATCCACTACAAACAAATAACCTTCTTCATCTTGAACGAGCATATCTCCTGAGTGAAACCAGCCGTCCTGAAGGGCCTTTTGCGTGGCCGCTTCATTACGCCAGTAGCCCGGCGTCACCATGGGGCCTTTAAGCAATAGTTCACCTGACTGCCCGGTAGGCACATCCGCTCCTTTCTCATCCACGATCCGGATCTGTACATAAAAATTGGGACGCCCAATCGAGCCTTTTTTGCGAATGGCGTCGTCTTGGTGTAAAGAGGTCAGGTTAGGGCCGACTTCCGTCATGCCAAAGCCCTGCCGGATAGCCACGCCCTTCTCGTCCCATTGCTCGATCAAAGGAACGGGCATCGGCTCTCCACCTACAATGATGTAGTACAAACTCGAAAAATCAGCTTGATCAAAGGCCGCTTCATCCGCGATCATCTTGAGCATAGTCGGGACACCCATAAATATGGTCGCACTTTCTGCCTGGAGTAGTTGCAATACAGCCGCCGGATCGAATTTTTTCATCAAACAGGTATACCCGCCGTGATGCAAAAAGGGCGTGGTCAATACGTTCCACCCACCGGTATGGAAGGGCGGCATGCAGTTGATCGTCCGGCTCTCTGTATTGATCAGCAGGCTCATGCTCGTATTGATGCTGTTCCAGAAAAGCATTTGGTGGGTGTACAAAGCTCCTTTCGGAAAACCAGTGGTGCCGGAGGTATAGAGGATAAAAACGGGATCATCCGCACTTACGGGAATGATGGGAAAACCGTGGTCTTCTTTTTTCCATTGTTCCTTATCACAAAAAACGCGCAGCTCCTCTATTGACCACTGAATGGAGACCTGATGAAAAGCCTTAGTAGCAGCCAGGGTAGCCTGGTATTTTTGCTCCCCCACTACCATTTTGGGCTCAGCGTTTTGAAGTAAATAATCGATCTCGGCCGATGCCAGACGATAGTTCAACGGCACCAGAATGAGGCCGGTCTTCTGAACAGCCGCAAAAAGGATGATGTATTCGAGGCAATTCTCGGCCAGCACCGCAATGCGCTCACCTTTGACCAGCTCAAGTTCGTGCGTCAAATGATGTGCCAGGCGGTTGGCCAGGCGGTTGAGCTCGCCGTAAGTCAGGGTCCGGCCGCTTTCGTACTCCTTGACGGCTATTTTGTCTGGGCTGTATACGGCCCATTTTTGCGTCCAGTCTTGTGTATACACTTCATTCATAACTTTAAGGCTAGGGACGGCCTGCGGCCACCCAGAGAAATTCTTACAGGGTGGCTTTTTTAGAAAAAAACTTTGTTTTTTTCTAAAAAAGCCACCCTATATCATATTGTCTACAATCTAAAAGCTGCGCTTGCAAATGCCAAGCCACCTCCGGAGCCTATAAAATACACCAGATCTCCCTCTTTTACCAAATTTTTCTCCCAAGCGTCGTTCAGGCACATCGGGATACAGGCCGAGCCCGTATAGCCGTAATGATGCATGATGGTATGTGCCTTAGCACGATCGACGCCCAGCCGATCCAGTGTGGCCCAGATGCTGTTAATATTGATTTGAGTAATAAAATACTGTGCTACCTCATCGGGGCTATGCCCCGTCCGCTCGGATAAGGTACGGGCCATCTGAGACCACATGCTCGGATTGAGCTCCGGGTCAAAACGCTTGACAAACTTGAGCTGATGGTCGTGTTGATCGAGCACCTGCTGGTCGACCGGCTGGTGAGTGCCGCCGCCGTAGATACCCATCCACTCGGCATATTCGCCTTTGGTGATCAGCTCGCTGGCCAGAAAGCCCTTATTGGTTGATTTTTCGCTTTTTAAAACCACGGCTCCCGCTCCGTCGGCAAAGAGCGTCACGGTTTTTTTATCCTGCAGATTGAGATGCTTGCTCATGGCATAACCACCGATGATGAGCACGTATTTGTATTGTTCGTCGGCCCGAATATATTTCGCCCCAATGTCCAAAGCCGTAACAAAACCGGCACAAGCTGTATTAATATCAAAAGTACCTGCGTTCTTTGCACCTAGCCTATGTTGCACCACCGAAGCCGTTGAGGGCGAAACATATTCCGGCGTATCAGTGGCCAGCACGATCAGGTCCAGCTGTTCCGGCTTCACGCCGGCTCGTTCCAGGGCCTGCCTGGCCGCCTGCTCGCATAGGTCGGCCGTACTTTCGTTCTCTTCACACCAGCGCCGTTCGTAGATCTGGACGTTTTCTTCCAGCCAGGTACTCACATCCTCCCCTAATAATTCGTCAAAATAACTATTCGGTATTACTCTCTCAGGAGCATAAGCCCCAACTGAAAGTAGTATTGCATTATTCATAGAGTATATTTTTTTGAGGCCGTCACATCCGCCTGAAGTAGATCCGTCAGCCAACATTATTTCTTTGGGAGGTATTTTTGAGAAAAAACGAAGTTTTTTCTCAAAAATACCTCCCAAAAAGAAAATTATTGGGCGTCACATCCGCCTCGGGCGAATGTGACGCCCTCAATAATTAATTTCTATTCATCCACCATCCCCCTATCAGCGCCGGCAACAAGCCAAGGATGATCCCCAAAGTAGCCGTTACGCCAGGGTTGGCGAAGGTAAATGGAGCATCAGGAAACCATTGTGCCCCAAAAAAGTAGAGTAAAAAGTGGGTGCTGATGGCAATGACGGAGGTACTCCAAACCAAAGCGATGGGCACCTTCTTAAACAAGACACCAGCCAGTAAAGGGGGAACAGCAGCCAGCACCAGGCCATATACGCCCGTTTGTCCGAAGATGCCCAACAATTCCGGTGGGTTTAGGTTGACCAGGAATACGAGCACCGCTATCACGATCAGTACAATATGACTGGCGCGGAAGGCCAGCTTCATTTTTTCTTTTTCCGATAAATGCCCTTTGCCAAATTTGTCAATCACATTTAATACCAGGTCATTGGCCGTAATGGTCGAAATACCCACCAAAAGCCCGTCCAGTGTGGACATGGCCGCAGCCAGTAAGACCACACTGACAATAGTAAATACCCAATCGGGAAAGGCGTTCTGCAAATACACGGTCATCACCAAATCCTGCCGGAAAACACCGGTAGCAGGGTCAACCAACTGTTCTTGCGGAACTACAAAATGAGCCCAAAACCCGGTTAGAAGTAAGAGCGTAAATAACAAAAACACCACCCCAAAAACGATGATGTAATTACGCACCGACTTATCCGATTTGACATATAAGGCTTTGGTCAAAATATGAGGTTGACACACCAGCGTACTGCCGATTAGAAAGCCCGAAATGTATATGGAAAAAATATCGTTGTAAAATCGGCTATCCGGATTAACCCAGGCCACCAGGTTCGGATCTTCCACCTGTAGCTTGGACCACAAGTCTCCTTCCGACAACATCAAGTCGATGCCGGAATAGAGGATCAATACCGTGACCCCGATCATCAAAAAGCCTTGTAACATGTTCGTGAATACATGGGCGTACGTTCCTCCAATTAGCACATAACCGGTAACGAAGACCAGGGTAATGGCCAGGGCCGCCACATTATTCACGCCCAGTAATTTTTGCATGACGATGGAGATACCACCTACCAATAAGACAATAAAGGCAAAGCTCAACAAGTTGATAATGGAAAAATAAAGGGAGAAATTATTCGATTCGTATCGTTTCCCGATCCAGTCTGGGATAGTCAGAGCCTTAGCTTTTTCACCAATCCTTCTAAAACGGAACGATAATAAAACCAGCATTACCATAATCCCTAAATAAACGCTCAGTCCCAAATGCATGAAGGCCGCCAGACCGTCCACATACACAAAGCCCGGGTTGATGATGAAGGTTGCTGCAGATGCCGTGCTCGCAGCCAAGGTTACCCCAACAACAAAAGGCGATAAATCTCCTTTCCCAATAGCAAAACTTCCAAAATCATCGGTTTTCTTATGTCCCAACCAGCCCAGGTAGGCCGTACCAATGAGATATACAGAAAAAAGTATCCAGGCTAAAGTCATGTAAAATCTCGTTTTTTGTAATTTAATAAGGGGCCGTCCGGCCCCTTGTTAAATTACAATTTCACTAGGTTTTCAAACTTTATTTTTTACCGATAGCGGGTAAATTAACTCTTAGTTCCAAAGTATACAATCCTCTGGTCGGCGCCGAAGCCGTAAACTCTCTCAACTCTGAGTTGAACAGGTTGTTAGCAGCTGCCGAGATCGTAAACACATCACTCACCCGATAACCCAAGCTCAAATCAACCGGAAAGAAACCTCCCAGCGGGCCGTAGTTGTAAGTGTCCGCACTACGTGCATCCTCGATGATGGGCTTGCCGCGATATAAAATAGGTTGTCCGTTGTCGTCCACTAAAGTTTCGGAGGCAATCTGGAAGCTGGAGAAGTAGTTGTACTTCTGTACCCAACGACCGAAGATCGCACCAAAGAATTTTTCTCCGCTATAGTTCAGGCCGACACCTAATTTATGGTTCGGAGAGTTCACCAGAATGTCCAGGAAGTTAACCGTTCCATCGTTATTAAAATCATTCTCCGGATCATCCTCATCAACACTCCAATCAAAGAAGGAGTAGTTGAAGTTCAGGCTGAATTCGTTGTTGATGTAGTAATTCAGTCCTATATCGAAGCCGTACGTATTGACTTTACCAAAGTTAATGTAAGTTCCAACCAAACCTCCCCACACACCGAATCCAGACTGTACATCCGCAATGGGCGTATCGCCGCGATGCGTAGCCACGCCAATGATCGTAAGTGGACTGAGGAAGTCCTTGGAAATATTGTAGTAAGCATTTGCATCCAGGAATAATTTGCCCGGTGCTAGCTGACCGCGATAGCCCAACTCGATGGTTTGGATGCGTTCTACCTTTTGCTTAGGAACCATAGCCCCTCCAGCCAGTGTAAAACCATCCGAATTACCCAGGATCAAGCCGGAGAATAGGTTGCCAAACATGTTCAGAATGGTCGGCGCAGCGATACCCTGGCTGTAAGTCAACCTCCAGGTACCTTGGTCGCCTACTTTCAACAGACCAAATTTTGGAACAAAGTTAAACTCGTATACGTCGTGGTAGTCCAGACGTGCAGCGGCCAGTGCTTTCCAGCCATCTCCAAAGTTCTGAGTCAAATGGAGGTAGCCGCCGTATTGATTCAATACAATGTGATCATTGCTGAAAAAGTCGATGGCTTCCTGCTCTAATAGGTAAGAGTTCTTACTATTCGCTCTGTCCTGCTGCCATTGTACGCCGGCGATCAACTCCGTTTTACCGAAGGTATTGTTGTACTGAAACTCCCCGTTCCAACGCTTGGAGGCATCCTTGAACAAGGCGCCGCTTTGATAAGAGAATTCGCCTCTGGCCTGTGCATCCGTCAAGCCTGCGTCAATACCGCGATAGTATTGCTTGGTGCGTTCGTCAATAGCATAAGTATCATCGGTGCTACTCGAAGTATGATAAAGCTGAGCAAACCAATTTTGGGAATTCACCTTCAACTGAGTGTAAAAAACACTCCAGTCAATAATCTGGTTTCTTCCTACATTGGTTGCCGAAAGGTAGTTACTATTGCTGTATCCGGTATTGAAAGTCACATCCACAGAGCTGGAAGGACTGTAGATCAAAGAGGCTTCTGCTCTGGTGAAGTCAATACCAGGGTCCAGTTCCAATTCTTCGTATCCCTCAGCTTGCCCATCCGGAATGGGATTGCCCTCATCATCAAAAGCGCCCACGCGGTCAATGAAAACAGAATCTGCCCATTCAAACTCGGTACCGGTGGTATATTCGCCCGTTACTTTGAAGGCAAATTTATCGCTCAGTACCTGGGCATGACGGGCACGGAAGGAATAATAACCTTCGCCGTCACCGGTTACGCCGACATTAGTGGCCAGTGTCGTTCCCTGATGTCTTCTGGGATCTTTCGTAATAGTGTTCAAGAGTCCATTGTGTGCGTTGGGGCCATACAGGGTGGCGTTCGGTCCGAGAATAACCTCGAAGCGCTCAATATCTTCCTTAATTGTGGTGTTCAAAGGTCCGAAAGGCAGCCCGGTGGCGACCAGGGTGGCCAGGCGACCGTCGGTGACCTGCAGGTTCTTCGAGTTAAAGTTAGAATTGAAGCCTCGGATGTTGAAGGCCGGTACAGCCAGGCCTGCTCTGAAATAATCGATCCCTTTCTGGCGGGCGATCAGTTCGGCAGGGTTGCCGGCATACTCTTCAATCTCGCGGGCAAAAACGGTTTCGATCGTGGCAGGGCTCTCCGTTAGTTTTTCAGGTCTTTTGGAGCCGGAAACGACCACTACGTCCAGCTGAGTTCCTTCAGCCAGGGAAAAATTCAGCGTAGTCGTGCCGCCGGCAGTGATACTGGCTTCCTCGCGGGTTTCTGCATAACCGATGAAGGTTACGACTACCGTGTACGTACCAGGAGCTAACTGAAGGGAGTAATTGCCATCCAAATCCGTAAACGCACCTTGTGAGGTGCCGTCTACCACAACACTCGCGCCAACCATCGCTTCGCCGCTTTCGTCTGTCACTTTCCCGCTGAGGCTGCCCGTCTGAGCATGGACCATCAAGCCAAAGGAAAGAAAGGTAAGGAGTGCAAAAAAGGCTTTCATAAGTTTCATATTAAATTTTGGTGTGAACAATAATGTCGATACAAGGGTGTCTATCCAAGAAAAATAAGGTTGCTTTATATATCAACCTAATTAAATTCTGAATCTAAATTATGGAAGGTAAACTTGGAGCGGAGGGCAATTTGAAAATTAAAACACCTTGACTTTTCTGCAAAAGTATTTATCTAAAAAAAATAAAATGCTTAAAATCAACAATTTATATTGTTAAAATTACTACATCGACTGAATGTTAAATAAAAAAACGATTTTTTTTAGCCTTTTTTATAAAAACTGCCGCATCCTCTCGCATACAGACTCCGCTGCCTCCCATGGAATGAAGTGTCCGCAAGGGCTCAGCAATTGAAGTTGGCTTTTAGGCATTTGTATCTGACCTGCCTCTGCTATCTGCTGAGGATTTTTAGCAGGATGCAGGAATCGATTGGGGATCAGATAGTCTTCCTGTCCAAAAAACAGGAGGCTCGGAAGCTCTATCGTATGCAGCTGATCGAACACAGGCGCTGACAACATACCCTCGACACAAAGAGCGATCATTTCACAAAATGACCGGTATCCGGCCGGATACTTTTCACGAAGTTTCAGCCGATCCTCCAACATGAAAGAGGCGTCTTCCGGTAATTTTTGGGTAGAAAAATTCAGATCAAAATTTTGGGTGATCTGTTCGACGCTGAGGCCCTCTAAAGACGAGGGCGTAACAAACTTTCTGAGCCAGGCCCGGTCTTCCTCGCTAAAGGTTTCAAAGCCGGCCGGCGCCAGCAATACCAGTTTTTGGATCGCTACTTTTTTCCTTAATGCCATCGTCAGGGCTATCTGTCCGCCCATGGAATGCCCCACCAACATCACGTTTTTTAAGCCTAATTGCTGAATAAATGATTCCACACATCCGGCAAAAAAGGACATCGTAAAAGGAAAATCACCTTTTTCCGACAAACCGTAATTCGGCAAATCCAGGGCTACGCAATGAAATTTTTCCGCCAACAATGGGATCATCTTGCTCCAGGCGGGCGCATAGCTGCCCAGGCCGTGTATGAACACCAGGCTATTCGGGCCTCTGCCGGCTTCCATGTACGCTAATTCAATATCCGGACTGATCCGGCATCGTTTTACTGGGAAAGGGTATGCATCCATGTTTTTTAAGATTAATTTTTGAAATGGCTGCAATTTAAGGATCTGATCGTTACAAAGCCTGCCCGCACATAAAAATAGGCATACCGGTCAGAGACCGGCCAGAGTTTGGTTAGGCGGTCGGGAGACCGCAACCAACCACGAGCGTGGGGTTGTGTAAAAACTCGTTCCTCGTTTTCACCCACCCCCGAAAATTTTGTTTAGGAGGTTGTTTTAAGAAAAAAACTTCGTTTTTTTCTTAAAACAAC
>JAUIKE010000269.1 GCA_030430845.1 Bacteroidia bacterium
CCGGATCAAGAGAAAAAAGCTGTTATCGAATTAGATAAGAACGATGCTCCACTTTCCAAGGCAGCTTTATTAAAACTAGATGAAAGCGGTCGTTTAACGAAGGTTTTGGAAGAAGATGCCAATGCCTGGGGGACCTTCACCCGTTATCAATACCTCACCTTTGATTTTTCTGAGGTACAGGAAGAAGGGCTGTACGTCATTCAGTATGGAGAAAAACGTAGTCAAGTCTTCCCAATTGGGAAAAAAGTATACGACCAGGCCTGGCAGCCCACCCTGGATGTTTTCTTTCCCGTTCAAATGGATCATATGACCGTCAATGAGGCCTACCGAACCTGGCATGGCGCTTCCCATATGGACGATGCCCTCCAGGCTCCCGTCAATCACGAACATTTTGACCTGTATGCCCAGGGCCCAAGCACAGATACGCCCTACAAGCCAGGTGAACATATTCCGGGCCTTAACATTGGAGGATGGTATGATGCCGGAGATTATGACATCAGAACCCAAACGCATTATTACGTAGTTATGAACCTTGTGCAGGCTTGGGAAGCCTTCGCAATTGAAAGGGATGAAACACTCATTGACCAAAAAATGCGCTTTGTGGATATTCACCAGCCCGATGGCAAACCCGACCTCTTACAACAAATCGAACATGGCACCCTCGCCCTGATCGCTCAGCACAGGGCCGTTGGCCATGCCATCCCTGGCATCGTGGCTGCACATTTGCATACTTACCATCACCTGGGAGACGGCGTCACAAAAACTGATAACTTCATTTACAACCCGGAACTAGATAGCCTGGAAGTGGAGGGAAACACCAGTGGCTCCTTCGACGATCGATGGGCATTCACCAGTAAATCCTCCGCATTAAATTACGGTTCCATAGCTGCTCTGGCTGCCGCTAGCCGGGCTTTGAGTGATTATAATCCTGCTTTAGCAAAAGAATGCCTGGAAATTGCCGAAAAGGTATGGGCACAGGAACAGAACCAGGCTCCAGACTTGTTCAGGCACGGAAATACAACAGGCGGGAGGTTAGAAAATGAAAAATGGAAAGCTACCGCAGAGCTTTTAATCACTACCCAAAAAGAAAAGTACCGCCAGTCGTTGCGTGAGCAATGGACGGAGATTAAAAATATCTTTGCTGGGAACAGCATTCCGGCCATAAGAGTACTCCCCTTCATGGATCCGGCCTACAAAAAAGAGGTAGAGGCTCTAGTCTTATCCCATAAAGAACGAATAAACCAATTAAAGCTGGACAACCCTTTTGATGTCCCCATTTCTACTGGAGGTTGGGCCGGTAGTGGGCAGGTGATCGGTTTTGCTCAGGCCAATTACTATATGCACAAAGCCTTTCCAAAAATTATAGAAAAGGAAGATGTATTTAAAGGCCTTCACTATATCTATGGTACCCACCCCGGCTCTAATATTTCCCTGGTCTCTGGTGTAGGCTTGGTTTCCAAAAAGGTAGCCTATGGAACCAACAGGGCCGATTTTTCCTTTATCGCAGGCGGCATCGTGCCGGGAGTTTTGATTCTAAAACCTGATTTCCCGGAAAACAAAGAAGATTGGCCGTTTTTCTGGGGAGAGAATGAATACGTGATCAGTGTGGGGTCCAGTTATTTGTTTTTGGTGCATGCCGTAAAAGATCTTTTAGAGAAATAAAGTATTTGCCCGCCGCTCGCGGCGGGCAAATACTTTATTTCTCTTTTTTTTCTTATTTTCCTAAAAACAAAATAAGTCATCCATGCAATCCACCAAATCCACCACCCAGCTTACGGTCAATGGGAAAAAAAACAGTATTGATCATCATCCCGAAGAACCGCTCCTTTACGTACTTCGCAATCAATTAGGCATTAACGGCCCCAAGTACGGCTGCGGCCTTGGCCAATGCGGGGCCTGTATGGTACTCGTCGACGGGCAGCCTGCGCTCAGCTGTATCGTGCCAGCCGGCTCAGCCTCAGGAAAAGAGATCACAACTTTGGCCGGCCTTCAGAATAAAGACGGCTCCCTCCACCCTGTCCAACAGGCTTTCCTGGAAGAACAAGCCGCCCAATGCGGTTACTGTACCAACGGCATGATCATCTCCTCCGTAGCCCTGCTCAACCAAAATCCTCAGCCCAGCGATGCCGAGATTCGTCAAGGACTGCAAACGAACCTGTGCAGATGTGGAACACAGTCCAGGGTGATACGGGCTGTAAAGAAGGTTGGAAAGGAGATTTGAGTTCCAGGGTTCCAGGATTAAGTAATCAATTTTTACTGACAACCAGCAGTTATTAATTAACAACAGTCCAAAAAAATTCTCATCATGCCATCCATCAATAGAAGACATTTTATTCAAACCGCCGCCGGCTTGAGTATCGGCTTTACCTTATTCGGATGCTTCCCTCAACAAGAAAAAACGGTTGCGGGAACAGCTCCCACTCCCTCCACCCTACCCCCGAGAAACATCCCTGACGGCTCACAGATCGATGCCTGGCTACAGATTCTGGAGGACGGCAGTATTCGGGTTTTAACCGGAAAAATGGAATTGGGCCAGGGCCTGACCGTGGCCATGCAGCAAGTAGCCGGAGAAGAACTCAACACCCCACCCGAAAAGATCCAAATTGTGCTGGCGGATACAGGCCTGACCCAGAACGAGGGTTACACCGCCGGTAGTCGCGCGATGGAACGAAGTGCCATGCAGGTACGCCGAGCCGCTGCCGCTGCCAAAGCCATGCTCGTTTCACTTGCAGCTGAGCAGTGGGAACTCTCTACCGATCAGATCCAGGTGCAGGACGGCCAGGTCATTCGATTGGACAAGAATGAAAAAATAAGCTTCCGGGAACTCCTGGCCGATCGACAAATTGAAGGGACGATTCCGGAAGATCTGGTACTGAAACCCAAGGAAGATTATGAATGGGTCGGTCAACCTATCCCCCATCCGGATATGGAAAAAATAGTAAGGGGAGAAGCGCTGTATGTGCAGGACCTCCGTTTTCCCGAAATGATCCACGCCAGGGTACTGAAGCCTAAGGTTTACGGAGCTAAGTTGACTAGCTGGCCAGAAGAAACTCAGCAGATGCCGGGAGTAGTCAAAGTAGTACAAAACGGTTCCTTTTTAGGGGTACTGGCCGAGGAAGAGTTTCAGGCCATCCAAGCCTTGAAGACTTTAGGAGAAGGAAGCGAATGGGAAACGAGCCGACCGCTGCCCAAGGTCGAATCCTGGGCGGATTATATGGAAGAAGCCGGCGGGCCATCCGGACTCAATACGAATAAAGCTACGCATGCGGCAGTATATGCCAAGCCCTATACGATGCACGGCTCCATAGGCCCCTCCTGCGCCATTGCACGCTACGAGGAAGGGCAATTGCACATCTGGTCTCATACCCAGGGTGTCTATCCCCTGCGATCCTCCATCAGTGACCTGACCGGCCTGGCCGAAGAGAACATTCGCATATCCGGAGTACGAGGCTCCGGCTGTTACGGGCATAATGGGGCGGATGATGTAGCCGCAGATGCTGCCCTCCTGGCCATGGCTTACCCTGGCCAGCACATCCGCCTGCAATGGCAGCGCGAGAACGAGCATCAGTGGGAACCTTATGGATCCGCCATGCGGATGGAATTATCGGCCTCTTTGACCGGAGATGGAAAAATAAGCAGTTGGGATTATCATTTATGGTCCGACGGGCACAGCACGCGCCCGCGTGGCAATGCCGGCAACCTGGTGTCCGCTCGATATTTGGAAGAAGCATTCGAATTTAACCCAGGATCACGGGTGGGTGGCGGTACCCGAAACTCCGAACCTTATTATGATATTCCCGGCGCCCGCATCCAGGATCATTATGTAAAAGGTCCGCTGAGGGTGTCCGCCCTACGAAGTCTGGGAGCCTATGCCAATATTTTTGCCATAGAATCCTTTATAGAGGAGCTATCGGAAAAAGCGGGGAAAGACCCGCTGGATTTCCGGATCGAGCATTCCTCCGATGAGCGCTCGGTGGCGGTTTTACAAAAGCTAAAAGAACTGACACAAAACGAGCCCTCAACAGAAGGAGAAGGAATAGGATTCGGATTTTCCCGTTATAAAAATACCGCCTCCTACTGTGCGGTGGCTGCGAAGCTCAGAGTGGATCTTTCTGCCAAAAAGATAACCCCCATTAAGATGTGGGCCGTAATCGATGCCGGCGAAACCATTAATACGGATGGCCTCAAAAACCAAACGGAAGGCGGCATGATCCAGGCAGCTAGCTGGACACTGAAGGAAGAGGTGAAGTTTGAAGCAGAACAGGTGATCAGCAAGGACTGGGCCGGCTACCCCATTCTGCGGCATGACGCCATCCCGGAGACGGAGGTACACATCATCAACCGTCCGGAACTACCGCCACTCGGAGGGGGTGAAGCAGCTCAAGGCCCGGCTGCAGCGGCTGTTGCCAATGCGGTGTATGCGGCCTGCGGGAAACGAGTGCGGGAGCTGCCTGTGGAAGCTCACGTTTTTTAACAAGTGCTTTGCACTTAAGCACCAGAGGTGCGCAATATCAGTAACAAATGGAAACCAAATTTCTTCACTTAAGTCCCGTACTCGCATCCTCTGATGTGCAGCGAGATGTCAATTGGTACGAGGCGCAGCTAGGTTTTAAGAACGTATACGACAGCACGCAGTACCAGGATGGTCCGATGGACTATGCCGTGGTTGGCAAGCAGGGGCTTTTCCTGCATTTGCAGTATCAATATCCGAAAGATATGACGAGCACCGACATCAAATTTCAGGTACAACATATTACTCCCTTCTTTGAAGCTTGTGTGGCCAAGGGCTTGCTTACGCCCGACCGGCTCCACAAGAGGACAGCCTGGAATACTTCGGAGTTTGGGGTGTTTGACCCTAGTGGTAATCGGCTTACTTTTTTTGAGGATTTGTAGAAAGGCACCCGCTCGGGGCTGTGTAAAAAGTCCTTCGGCCTTTTTCCCCAGCCAACCTGTTGGTGGCAGTCTCCGACTGCCTAACCTCATTACTGGCAGTCTCTGACTGCTGTAGTTTGAAAGGGTGGGGGTACAGGTCCAAATTGTACTAATCTAATAAAGAAGGCAAAACCTTTTGATTTCACCAAAAAATAGCTCAACAAGTCTGGAGACTTGTTGGAAGGAGGTAAGGCGGTCGGAGACCGCCACCAACGGGTATATGTTAACAATTAAGCCAAAACATTCAATTTTGTGGTTGATTAACAATTTCTAAAATTTCCTCCACTGTTTCGATGTCGACAGCTAGGATTTTGCCATTTGGAGAAACTAAGACTGTTTTGGGTACTAGGTAGGCCTGATAAAAATCTACTACATCTTCTCCTTCCTTTCCCTTAAACATAAATACCTGCTTCCAAGGATATGGCTCAAAATGTTTTTGAGATTTTTTAAAATGAGAGACTTCCTTAGACTTATTGGAATAGTCAATGAAAACACCTAGGACGTCCACATTATGAATTTGTAGTTGACCAAATTTCTCCGCTATAACCTTGTTTTTCTTTATACAAGGAGCACAATGGCTGCCCCAAAAATCAATCAATAAATACTTGCCTCTATAATCCATTGTAGAAATGCTATCTTCCACAGAACTAGGCATTGTGAAGTCAAATAAATCATGATTGATAGCCACTTCATGGTAGGTTTTCAGGGTATTAACGGTGTTTATTACATCGTATTCTTCCAATAAAGCTTTGTTTTTAGGATTAAAAGCCAATGCTTTTATTTTATCTATAAGCTCTTTGCTTGGATCATGTGATCTTAAAATTTCAATAATATGCTTGAGATTAAAGTATCCTAGTATTTCCTCCATTTCAAAGAAAAGGGCTACCTGATGGTAGATCATGTCTTCATATTTTTTTCTGACCTTTTCAAGCTGTACATCTTTTTGAGTTCCTTTATCAAGAGGAAATTTTCTCTCTACTCTATAATTCGCGAATATCAGCCTAAATACCTCTTTACCCTTAACCCATTTATTGAATCTCATACCAGCATCTACATAAGTGAAATCATATTTGAATTCAGCAATTTCTACGTAGACATCCTTGTCTTCATCTGGAATAAAATGAGCAAAATATCCTCGTTGCCCTTTCACATTGATGATGTAAAACGGATAAATATTTTCTGGTAGGCAGATGGAAGCTTGCAGATCTATGGTAACTACACTATCGACAATCTCAATTCCATTATTAGTGAATTGCTTCAAATAAATAGTATGCTCAGTTGAAGTCTTTTTGCTTATAGTAAAATGAACTGTGGAACCAGAAGGGCAAGAGCCATAGAGTAAGCTTACAGATGCGAAACAAAGAACAAGGAAAAAAGTCAAGAGATATTTTTTCATGAGGTTTTAGTTTTTTAGATAGTGGATTTTAAAATAACCAATCATTGTATAACTGGTATTTCCCCGGATTTAAAATACTATAATAATATGGAAACTACTAGGAACAGTCATGTTATAAAGCACTTTCCATTCCTATTGAAAACAAAAGCTTTTCCAATCTAGATTCACAGCTAGGATTTTACCACTTGGAGAAACTAAGACTGTTTTAGATATTAGGCTTCTTGATTATCTCTTTTGCTCCAATATTTTTTTTATTTCAGGAGATGAAGGAGGTGGTGCGTTTCCGTCTATTATTTTTCCATTTTTATCAATTAAAACATAACGAGGTATTCCGCTAACAGTATAGGCTTTATTTACAGAAGATTGGCGTCCCTCTGGCGCGATGAGTTGAATGCCCCCTAATTTTTTATTTTTCACATAACTTTCCCATCTTTTGACATCTTCATCAATAGAAATACATAAGAAAGTAATGTTTTCACTAGACGAGTATTCTTTTCTTAGTTTTTCCCAGTTGGGCAGCTCTTTAATGCAAGGAGCACACCAGGTTGCCCAAAAGTCAATATATACTGTCTTCCCTCTGAAATCTTTTAGACTTATTTTTTGATTATTGATATCAGAGAGTGTAAACTCAGGAGCAGGTTTTCCCTTACCAATTTTGGAGCGTTTCTCTTTTATGAGAAGGTTAATATCTTCCTGATAATCAGATGTTTGGCAGAAGGCATTAAATCTATTCTGGATAAAATCCAGGCTGTCATTGTTGTTTTTGACAAAGACATACATATTAATATAATAAAGATAATCTTGAACCCTTTGATGTTTGTACTCTTTTTCAATTCCATCAAACAACGCCATCATTTTTCCGGCAGGATCATTATTTGCGCTAAATTCCTCTAGAACTTGTGAATGAACTCGACTTTTAAAATCAGTGTATAAATATCCTCTAAAATGATTATAGACAATTAAGTCGGGGTCATTTAACAAAGGTTTCATTTGATATTGTATTTTTGCTGTTTGTTCATTATCCTTAATTCTAGAAGAATATTGTTCTGAAAACTTCATTTTATAGAGGGAAAGAAATTTTTTCTCCAAATTAACAAATGAAGAATCCATAGATGGAGAAAAAATTCGCATCAAACTATCTAATGAATTATTAATCTTACCCAATTCTACATTAAAAGAATCCTTAGGAAGCTGGAAAAGCCATTTTCTGTTTACCTTTCTATCTATTGAAGATCTTTTAAAAAGATAGTTATTGATAGTGGCATTATCGCCAGAGAATTCAAATTTAGATTCTGAAGGATTAATGGAAACGAATATGCTATCTCCCTTCTCTATATAAAGTTCAGTGTAAAATTTGTCATATACAAAATATATCATACCCGCTGCGAATAAGTTGGAATTAATAGAAAATAGTCCATTTTCATCGGGTTCTTGCTCAACAAAATACCATCGTTCCTTAATTACTACAATTTTATTGCCAGGTTCAAACTCTTCTACCTCTCCTGCAATAGTAAATCTAGATTCTTGGCCGTTTAATTGAAGATTTCCTCTGGAATTATCATTAAGAAAAGAGGTTGATACTAATAAAATCCAGAGTATCCAAAGAAAATTTGTCATTACAATGAGGTTTAAAATTTAACAGTTTTGTTTTTCAAAATTTATTGAACACAAGGCTAATCACCAAAAGCTTCCTGATTTTATAAGATGCTGATATTGTAGGATATGGTGTTTGGGAAACACCTCACAATCACAACTTTAATCCTATCGAATTCGATAAGCTTAAAAATGAAACCGGTTTCAATTGAAAAACTAATACTTGGAAACCTGGGAAGCTTTGTATAACCCTGATTTTAATTACATGGAATTAGAGAGCAAATTGGGTTAAATAGGTTTCTTTTATCTGTTAAAAAGTGGATTGAGTTAACAAATGCAATCGGCCTTAAAGCTAAAACTGGGCACCTGCTCGTGGCGGGTTTCCAAACCGCCAAACGCAAAATACCGCCAGTTTCCTAACTGGCGTCAACCCCCAAAGCTACCTCCTTTAAACTTCGCCATAATCAATTGATATTTTAGGAATATGAAAAAGTAATTATAGCTGGCATTGAGGTAACATGATTTATGGAAGATCCAGTTCCGCAAATTGGAAAAAGTTGGACAGGAAGAGGTAACTTATTATTTTTTGGAGTGAACTCAAATAGTAATGATTCTTGTTACCTATATTACCTCGCCAGTATGGAAACTGGCGAGGTATTGCGTAGGGTGGTTTGGAAACCCGCCACGAGCGGGTGAACGGTTGGTTGTGTAAAAAGTCCTTCGGCCTTTTCACACAACCAATAATATTCTTTTGGGAGGTCGTTTTAAGGCATGTTTCACATGCCGGTTGACATTTAAAATAAAAGGTTCTTCAATTGAGTAAAGTATGCGTATTTTAGTTTAAAGCAACAAACAAAATATGCGAGCTATTACTCAAAAAGAAGAACCAAGTT
>JAUIKE010000041.1 GCA_030430845.1 Bacteroidia bacterium
GGGGGCTGACGTTGATTGAAAGGCGTTAAAACGCCTTCTGGGCAGCGCTAGCCCCCTTGAGAGCCTGTGCCGGACTTGATCCGGCAGGGCGATTTTGCGCAAGGGGTGTTACATCTCAAAAGCTTCGTTTTTTGAACTCCACTAAAATCCTCGATGAACCAGATTTTGCAACTTTTTTTAGAAAAAAGTTGCGTAAAAAAGCGCGGATTTCAAAAGGCAACGCGCATTCCGCCCACCGGATCAAGCCCGGTGCAGGCTCCTCTTCCCCATGAAATCCGCAAAGCCAACCCGCCTGTGTGTAACAGGACGTGCTACCAGGCAAAAGTGTACGGTAGTGAAATATTGAATCAATCATCATGATTGTAGCCTATGTTGAAGTTGGGATTGGATTTGTTTCATGTTGATGAGTTTGGGGGTTACAGTTATTTGATGAATAAAGAACTTGCTTTTCAGCACCAGGGCTTTCACCCTGAAATTGTAGCCGCTCCCCTACCCTACTGGGTGGAGAGCGGTTTATCTCAGCCTTCTCGCAGGCCGAGTTGGTCCACGATTTTTCGGGTTGTTTTATAGCCGATACCGGTGGCGCGGGCGACGACGGCAACGGAGGGATTTTTGTTGTATTCGCTTAGGTAATGGTTCCAGGTGGAGCGGATCAAATTTTCCCGATGCTCTACATCGGCTCGTTTGGCGTAGGACTTACCCGTATTGTCGGGTGGGGCCAGCACGGTTTCTACCTCTCCCCTACCCTCTTTTGGGGTAACATTTCCAGAAATATTACCTACTTCCTGGGTAGCTGCCGCAGGGGCCTGCCCATTTTCAAAGCCGATGGGTCGGGCCTGGGCCGTGGGAACAGATGCGGCCTTTGACCCAAAATCCAGGCCGATCCTGGGTACCCAGTTTTTGGATAGGCCTATTTGCGGTTTTTCTTTGTCCTCAAAAGTCGGCACACCCGAAAGCACCCGATAGATGGAGAGCAGGATATTCGTCAAAACGAAAAGCCCCAAACAACCCACACCAAAAATGCCCAGCATGAAGGTGTTTCGCTCAAAGCGGTTATCAAAACGGCTAATTGTGGTCTCGGCCTGTTGGGAGATTTTGCCGAATACCTCCTGCTGATCTGCACTCAGGCTGGATAGGGTAGCAGCTTGCTTTTGGCTGAGCTGTTTGACTTTGGCTTTTTCAGCCTCGATCAGGGCATTTCCCTCTTTTTGGGCCTGGGCGATTGCCTTTGCCAATTGATTTTCAGCCCAGCCATTGCCGGCAAGGTAGAGCTGGTGCATCCTGGCTCCTTTACTATGCCTTGCGTCTTCTAACATTTTTTTGGCAGTGGTTTGGGCATCTTTGACGCGCTGGCGGGCAGCCTGAATCTCTTGTTCGTATTTCTCATAGATGCGATTTCGTTCCGCATCCTGATCCAGGCGGACCTGGTTTAAATCCGCCACCTGGGGTGGGGGAGTCGCCGCTTCGATCATGTCGATGCGACCCAGCCAACTGGTTCCTCCTGTCCCTACTGCCAATGCTGCGCAAAGCGCCAGGCAGAATACCCAAAAGGTAACACGATACGCCGCTTTGATGCGGCCTTTTTCATTCCAGGCCCTGCCTGCCAAAATTTCGTCCAACGCAAAGGGCAGGAAAATCCGCAGGCCCAGTTCCATCACGCCCAAGGCCAGGGCAACGATAAACAGGGCCAAAAGCCCTGCGCCCCAGGGAGGCAAGAACTCCTGGGCTTTGGTATAGGCGATGATCCAGATGATCATCACGCTGGTGACGGCACTGCCCATTTGGGCAGCGTTTCGTGTGATTTTGAGGGCTGAAATCACTTTTTTGGCGTCCTCTTGAAGATTACTACTCATGGTTTTGTTGTTGTTTAGGGTTCACTGATGAATGTGTCCGCTTAAGACATTTTTGGCTGTTATCGGGATTCTTTGCTATTTCGGGCCGTTGTTTAGTGTTTGACGATTGTGTCAGGCATTAAGAAGACCATGTTCATAGCATGGTCTTTCTTTATTTTAAACAGGCCCGTACTGCCCAAATGGGGCTCCAGGTCCATTAATAGGATAGATGCTGCCAGGCAGTCATGGTATGTGAGGTAGCTGCGCAAAGCGACAATGATCACATGCAATTCATAATAGCTGAGCTTGATGCGCAGCCTGTAGGTAATCGGTTTGGGGATATGCATGCTTATTCGCTTTGCGGTTGTTCGTAGTGGCTCCAGTCCCAAAGCAGGTGGTTGCCGGGGTGCTCATAGATGCGCGCCTGCCAGATTAAGTCTTTGGCGCGGTAGCGCATCGCCAGCCGGATGAGTTTGTTTTTGATATAGTTCCGGTTTTGAGAACCGGTGCCCAGGTTGTTTTTGAGGATGGCTGTGCCGCTTGCTGTGCGGCCTTTCCCATATTGGAATTTAAGCCAAAGCCGGAGCTGGGGTTTGATGCTATCTGCTTTCATTGAGCATGATTTTAGAAGTGAAACAAATGCCGCTTAACGGCGATCCTTTTTGAATATCCCGGCTTTGGGGATCTGTTTGGGACCCCGGTGTTTGCTGGGAATCTGCCTGGCTGCCGATTTATCCTGTGGGATTTGAGCCGGTGCCTTGGGGTTCTCAGGGATGGGGTTGGCAACAGGCGCAGCTGCCTGGTCCTGATCGTAGGCGATGCGAAGTTTCGCATAATGCTTCCGCAGGCTTGATGTGGACTTGATGCCGTCCAGGTTGTATTGGCTGCGCCACCATTGCGCATTAGGCAGGGCGCTTTTGAGCAGCCAGTCCATCACGGCAATAAGTTCCTTCGCCGGGATGCCATCCTTGCGGACCAGGAGGCGAATGTCCCGCTCCCAATTGGCGAGGTTTGCCTTGCGCAGGCGCATATCTTTGGGGTGCATGCGCATAAGCGCATTTTTGAAACGCCAGCCCAGAAAATACCATTTTTTGTCTTGTTGGGCGATTTCGGCTTCTCCGTCCAGTTGCTCCTGGGATTTCCGGCCACGGGCCTGAGCCATTTCTTCGAATTCCACCGAACGCCTTTCGTAGACCTGCAGCCAGTTTTTCTCATAGTGCAGGATGCCGTATTTTTCTTTTGGCTCAAAAAAGCGGACCGGGCCAACGACAAAGGCTTCGGGGTAGAGGAGCAGGCGTTTTTCCTGGTGGTCTATCACCTGCACCAGTCGGTCATTAAATGCTTCCAGTTGATCATCCGGCACACTTTTGAGCAATTTCAATGCGCTATGAAATGCCCTGAGGTACTGGCTTTTGTAATCGCGCCCCATGGCGGTGGCGAGTTTGTTCTGGTAAAGGCTTACCAGCAGCTGGGCGTAATAGGTGGTTTTTTGGTTGGATTGGGTGAGCTGAAACGCGGCGGGAAGAGAAAAAGCTTGGTTTTCTGAGGAAATGTTACCCGCTTTTGGGGGGCTTCCTTCTTCCAGCTTCCTTTCTTCCTGACAGACGTCCGCTTCCTGTGCGGACACCTTTTGACTCATTTCTTTATTTCTTTCAGCAGTATGGGAAGCTTGGGAAGGAAGCAATTTTTGGTTCAAGAGGGGAGGAGAAGGGGTATCCGAAGTCAATGCTCGTACCCTGGCTGCGAAGCTCTCCGTTTTCGCAACGAATAAGGCCTGTGGAGTCAATAAGTCCGTCGGTAGCAATGCTGGGTTGAGCAAGAGCTCATAATCATTCTTGCGGCCTCTGAATCGCTTATGCGGTCGCCAGCCAAATCCCTTCCCCCCGCGATCCCGATGGCGGTAGACCTGCTGCTCATGCGGCTGTATATCCGTTTCTTCCTCTCCGCAGAGGAAACCACAATAGGCCAGTTTGGCCAGGTGGTTAGGGGTAACGCTCTTGGAGCCATCTCCGCCAGCGGTTTCGCGCAGCTTGCGGTTGTTTGTCCGAACGCTGTTTGTGAGGTAGCGCTCTCCGCTTTCGAGCTGTGCTGCGGTCTGCTTGCACCAATCCCGAAAGGCGTTGACAGCCGTCTTGATTTCGCTGTCTTTGATGCGATGGGGGTAAGCGTAGGAATAGGGCTGGTCCTTTCCGGCCGGGAAGCGCTGATTGTGTTGCTCGAAATGCTGGCATATCCGTTTATAGCCAGCGGCAAAAAGCTGCTTCCAATGTAGCCTATTAGGCTTTTTTTGCGTACATTTGTGTAATGCGCTCATTGTAGTATGGTTAAGGGGCGGGAAGAAACCAGCTCCAACTGGTCCCAACCCAACCCGCTTTTGGGGGCGTGTTGAAAACTTAAATCATGAAGTCCTGGCTCCAACCGGGACTTTATTTTTTTGTCTAATCTATTGAGTGAAACAAACTCTTATTTCATTCGTCATTTTCATTTATATTGTAGATGCCTATTGGCAACAATGGCAATGATATAAAATATTACACTAACCAAAAAATATTTTATCCTTTTTTTGTTCGTATTTCATATTGAAAGAAAAGATTTTGAGTAATATGCCTGAAGATACGTTTGGGGATCGGTTGAAAAAACTTGTGAAGATGAAAGGAATCTCCAATGTCACATTTTCCAATATCATTGGAATATCATCTCCTAACGTTTATAAATACTTCAACAACAAGGTCATTCCTACAATTACCTTACTCCAAATAATCAGCAAAGAATGGCCTGATGCCAGCATAAGATGGCTACTCCTTGGCGAAGGGGAAGCCCTTACCGGAGAAAACCAGTCTCAAGGGGAAGAGCTTAGCGAAAAGGTCAAATCCCTGGAAAACATCATTGAAGACAAAGAACTCATTATCCAACTGCTTAAAGACAAGCTCGAAAACCAAAAAATTTAAGGGCTACACTTCGCCCACGGCTTCCCAATCCAATGCAGGAAAAACAAAACCAGGGTCCAACACCTGATCCGGGGTGATGCCATACAGCTTGCACAATTCATTCACCACCCGAACACTCGCTGTCATATTCCGCGCACCGGAAAATAAGCGGTAAACCGTGCTCTTATCGACCCCTGCCTGTGCGGCTATCCGCTTTGCCACCTCGGAGTAATCCTCCTTTTCGATTCTGTCTTTAATTTGCTTGGTCATTTTGCTTTATATTGCGTTATGCCGATTGGCAATAGTGCAAGTATATTAAGTTTAATTACTTTTTACAAAGATTTCTTTATAAAATTAAAGAATTCGATAATATCAAATAACATTCCACTCTTAGTATGAGTAATGACACTTTTGGAATAAGGCTAAAGAATCTGATCAAAATCAAGGATTTCACTGTAAAGGAATTCTCCAATATTGCTGGGCTTTCCCAACCGAATTTTTACAAATATTTCAAAGGAGAATCTCTTCCAACTGTAGCCCTTCTTCAAAAGATAATTGAGGAATGGCCTGACGTAAATATCTATTGGCTGCTGACCGGAGAAGGGGAACCTCTTGCTAATGAGGGAAGTAAAGCCTTTTTAGGACCGTCGAATGATGAGCAGAAAAAATTAAAAGAGAAACTAGCACAGCTTGAGGAAAAACTAGCCGAGCGAGACAAAACCGTCGAATTCCAGGAAAAATCCCTGGACACTATCATCGCCATGCTTAAAGATCGCGGCATTGATATTTATGAAGAGGAATAAGCCTTTTCCTTTCCCCTCCCACAGCCCTAAATACTGGACACTCTGTCCTCCCTGAGCCTTTTTTATTAAAATTCTTCTTTTTTTCAGAAAAGTGTTGATGCAAAAACACTCGCTGCGTCTAATACGGGCGTAGGTGATTTTGCTCCTGTTTTTGTTGCGCAGGACGATTCGCCATTGTCTCATTCACTATTTCCCTAACACGGGAGCTCAAGCATGCCGAAAAAATCAGCGGATTTGTTTTCAGATAAAGCTAAACGAACTATGGATAAATTGAAAAAAGTAAGGAAGATTGATGTGGGCCTGGGAGCTGCAAAAAAGCGGATACAACCCGAGAAGTAGTACATGTGGTTGTATTGATGTCCGGGAGACGTTTTGTATACGTCGCCATAACGTTACAATGACGTGGTTTTAGGAAGAGCCCTGCAAGGGCGAAGTATCAGGTATGCCGCCCTTGCAGGGCTTATATGCGATCTGTTCCTGCCGCAGGGCACAGGGCCTTGCCCTGTGTCAAAGCTGGGCCGGATTTCCTGCTTGTGGGGCTGGCCTGCGCGTAATCCGGCCCATAAGCTTCGGGGATTACCCGCAAGCCCCCCGCGAAAAGCCGAAATCCCCGACAGCGCTTTGTTTTGCAGCGCCAAAAGCGCTGCCACGCTAGTGTTATACACGATATAGGCATGGGGCTTGTAGCCCCCTGGGCTTTAGGTTTGCTGAAAAGGAGCAGGTCTCACTCTTTCATTTCAATCCAGGTAAAAAGAAGTGCTTTCAAGAAAGGGTTGGATTGACGTCTAGTCGACGTTTTTTTTACGTCATTGTAACGTTACAGTGACGTATTCCTTGCTTTTGCCAGGTACCCATCATACCTTCTTTGCCGACTCAGCCAAAAAGAAGCCGGGATATCTAATACATCCTCAAACTTCACAGCCATCTCGGGCGTGATGGAACTGTTTCCCCTGCTAACGGCAGCTATGGTCTTTTCGGGTTCATTAACCCTTTTCGCAAATTCTTTATTCCCTAAACCGATTTGCTGTAATTTCTCAGCTAAGGTCTGCCCTGGATGGGATACAGATTGGGGGAAATATTCATTCTTTGAGGTAGACATGGGAAGAGTTATATAGACGTTTCATTAACGTTCAAATAACGTTATTAGATATTTTATACACAACGTTACAGAGCCAGATTAATCATCTTGATTGTTTCGACCTGGTCTTTCATCGTATTTGCTTTTTTATTGTGTACTCAGTTTGCACGTCCATTTTACGCTCATTTGAGGTTGTTGCTTCGAACAAAACGTGTTGATAACGTTACCAAAACGTAATTAAAACTTTAGGCCTAAACAGGATCAACCCCCGAATTAAAAACCCATCTTCTGGATTTTGCCTTTTCCAATGCTGCTTTCAGGATATTATCCTGGACAGAAGCAGCTAGTAAATTCGTTCGTGCCAACCCCTCCAAATAATCAGCATCAATGAAAACGGGGTTACCGAATGCTTCAATATGCTTCTTCGCCTTTTCCCAAAACAATTGAGTTGCCAACTTCTGAATGGCTTCGGCATCCTGACGCATGTATCTGAGGCGTTTGTCTGCATCTGCAACAATAGCTTCTTTCCAATCTTCTGGAGATACCAGAATCTCTATACATTCGGTGAATTCTTTTTCTGCCTGGGTCATGAACTTAGTTTTTGATTTGAATTTACGTGATTGGAAGGTCTCTGTTATCTCATGATTGTGCAATTGAGGGTGCTTAAAAGAAAGGGATACAAGTTGGCATAACGTTATAATAATGTCGCCTTAACTTCACAACAACTTCGTTTTAAGTTTACACAGACCATTTTCTCCTGCTAAACAGCTGAAATTGACCAACACAAATCTTCCCAAGATTGCAAACTGCTTAAAAAAGCCACTCATCCACAAGGCCATTTAAAGGCATTTTAAGCCCGCCAAAAATTACCCGCGTCTCAGTGAGGATTTAACGAGATGTTTTCTCAGCGCGCAAATTTGGCCCCAATAAATTAGTCGCCATCTCATATCAGCGAGAGGCAAAGCTTTCAAACCTCCATTTTCTGCCAACACAGATCAAAAACATTTTTCCCCTCAGCCAAAGTGAATCTGACAAAAATAAAGTCTTTGTAACGTTATTTTAATATTAAATAGACGTCAAAAGCACGTTTTCATGGTATTATAAAAAGATATTTCCGATATTGTTGCCCATTGGCAATTGAGCTGTTTTGTTCTTTCAAAAAGACTCTCTTTTTTTTGAGCTATAACATCCCCTTCCGTAAACGCCCCTTCAAAGGGGCTAACGGGAAATATAGAGGAATAAAATTCCTCCATGACTTTCGCCAGGCCCCATTGAGGGGGCCGTCCAGGGCGGGGGGTGTTTAAATACAGAAGGCTTTTCTTCAAAAAACACCTTACAGTAACGTTATCACAACATGATCATAACAGTAGGCGGTATCAAAGGCGGATCGGGTAAATCCACCGTAGCCACCAACCTGACGGTAGAACTATCCCTCGGCGGCTTCAATGTCCTCCTGATCGACGCGGACGACCAGGAGACATCCACTGACTTCACCAACCTGCGCAACGAGCACACAGGAGACCAGGCGGGCTACACCGCCATCCGCCTCTCCGGCAAGGCCGTGCGCACCGAAGCCATGCGCCTGGTCGACAATTACGACCACATCATCATCGACACCGGTGGCCGTGACACCACCAGTCAACGGGCAGCTATCACCATCTCGGATGTGCTGCTGGTCCCCTTTGTTCCCAGGAGCTTCGACTTATGGACGCTCGAACCCGTCGAGCAAATCATTGAGGAGCTCAGCGTCGTCAACGACAACTTACAGGCATTCGCCTTCCTGAACCGCGCGGACTCCCGCGGCAGCGATAACCAAGACTCTATTGAACTGCTTTCGGATTCCGAAGTGCTGCAATACATCGACACGCCCATGGGCAGCCGGAAGGCATTTAGCCATGCAGCCGCTTCAGGACTGAGCGTTAGCGAGTATCGCCCACGGGATAAAAAGGCCATTGATGAGTTTCAGGCACTGTACCAACATTGCCTTAACCTGAGCAAGGCGTTATCGTAACGTTATAATCCGAGTATAACCCCACAATCAAGTCACCACAACGTTATGGCAATATCAAAGAAACCCAGTAAGAAAAAGACAGAAACCACCCCGCAGGAAGAAAACCTGATAGAGCAGCTCATAGAGAAGGGCGGCAGCGCCGTCAAAAAGGCAAAACCCAAACCCCAGCCTGAACCCAAACAGGAAATTAAAGTGATGAGTGTGCAGCTGCGCCTGCCGGAAGAGTTGATCAACGAGATCGATCAGATCCGGGTGAGTAACTTTAAAAAGGGCGTCGCTTATAAGCTGGATGCGCCCAGCCGGCATAGCTGGTTTGTGAGTGCGATTTTGGAGAAGCTGGAGCGGGATAAGGGAGAGTAGGGTAGGGGAGTACATTCAACACAAAATTTAACGTACTCGAATTCGAGTACTTATACGAAAGCAAGAGACAAAAACTATGGCAAGCGAAAATCAGATCATACATGTCGAAGGACAAAAGATACTTATCAAAAAAATTGATAATGAAGATTACATATCCCTGACAGATATGGCAGGAAGAGGGGAAAGGGGAACAGAAGTTATTCGTAACTGGATGCGTACACGGTCTACGGTCCTATTTCTGACAGAGTGGGAGATTATGTATAATGACAGTTTTAATCTGGTGGAGAGCCACCAGATTAAAAAAGAAGCTTTCAGTGGTGAAGATATTACTTTTGTGTTATCTATAAAGGAATGGATAGCCAGAACTAATGCAAAAGGAATTGTTGCAAAGACTGGCAGATATGGTGGCACATTTGCGCATAAGGATATTGCGTTTGAGTTTGGACTAAGAATAAGCCCAAGGTTTAAGCTGCACCTTATACGGGAATTTCAACACCTAAAGACGGAGGAGTACAGCCGTCAAAAACTCGAATGGAACTATCAGCGGTTTTTAACCAAAGTCAATTATAAACTCCACACAGATACAATCAAGGATATAATCATTCCCCGTATCCAACATCAACAAAGTCGGACACCCGACTGGATCGTCTATGCAGAAGAAGCAGACCTGCTTAATATGGCAGTCTTTGGGTTGACAGCAAAACAATGGCGGGAAGAGAACCCGGAGCTGGCAAAAAAAGGTAACATCCGAGACTATGCGGAGCTTGTAGAGCTAAATGTCCTTGCCAATATCGAGAGCACGAATGCGATCCTGATCGAACGAGGGATGAATAAGGAAGATAGGTTTCAGATTCTTTCTCAGGCTTCCCTATCTCAGTATAGGCGCTTGTCTCAGCATTATGGGGTGAAGGAGATTGGAGATTGATCGTATTGTCACATCTCGAAGCGATTAATTCAGAATGGATTCGATAATTTGTTGGAGAAGAAGGCAAACAGCGTTATAAAGAGGTTGAAATAACGTTATAATGACTTTGTTGGTTCATCGAGGATTTTAGTGGAGTTCAAAAAACGAAGCTTTTGAGATGTAACACCCCTTGCGCAAAATCGCCCCCTCAAGGGGGCTAGCGCTGTCCAGAAGGCGTTTTTACGCCTTTCAATCAACGTCAGCCCCCTTGAGGGCAATGTCATTGAAATAAGAAATAATGAACAAGAAACAAGGAAGTAAAAAATGAAGCCATCATGCTGATTATCACGAAATCGTTCTTCACTTTTCAATTTCTTGTTCATTATTTGTCCTTTTGACTTTCAGCAATTCCTTACGTCAACGACATTGCCCTTGAGGGGGCGGTCTCGGACGAGGGGTGTTTCATGCGCAAGAGCACGGCTCCACTAAAGATCTCGATGAACCACTTTGTTTTAATTGATAAATCTGGTGGAGAGCCACCAGATTAAAAAAGAAGCTTTCAGTGGGTGAAGATATTACTTTTGTGTTATCAATAAAGGAATGGATAGCCAGAATGAATGCAAAAGGAATTGTTGCAAAAGCTGGCCAATATCGAGAGTACGAATTCGATCCTGATCGAGCGAGGCATGAATAAGGAGGATAGATTTCAGATTCTTTCTCAGGCTTCCCTATCTCAGTATCAGCGCTTGTCTCAGCATTATGGGCTGAAGGAGATTGGAGATTGATCGTATTGTCAAAACATCTTAAATCATAAAAATCAGTGAAAATCTGCGTCTACTCTTAACATTTGACACCGCCATCACCCCTCTATCTCAATAAACTCCTCCAAATTCAAAATCCGGTATACTTCAGGATCAAAAGAGTCCTTGGCTACCTTGAAGCTCTTTTCCTTCCAGGCCCAGTCTTCAAAAGAGAGCATATCATCCTTAGCAAACTGCTTAAACCAATTGATCACTTCGGGATTCTCCCGATCCAATTTGCCATCTACCTGGAGCTTTTTGCTCAGGAACAGGTTGCTCTGGATTTTTGCGGCGAATTTTTGCCAATCCTTGGTCGTCGCGTTGCGCCAGGCTTCAACGGCTAACTGATCTTTCAGCTCCTTAAAATCTTCTTTGAGTTCACTGATGAGCACTTGTTCTTTTTGGCGCATCTGCTTCTCGTGATCTACTTTGGGCTTAACGGTCTTCTGCTTTTCTGCTTCCTTGATTTCGAAAGCAGAGGAAGGCACTGCGCCCAACTCCAATAACTTGATCAGGTAGCCACTGATGCTGGCTTTGATCTTTCCTTGTCGGTACTGCTCCTGGGTGTAGGCGATAAGTGAGCGAATCATCTCTTCTTCCAGCTCTTCAGCGAACTGCTCGGCCTGACTCTGGGCGATGCCCATATCTTTGAGTTCTGCGATGATTTCGTGCTTCTCTTTGTTCAGCAGGAAGGCAGGCAGGTGCCGATCCTGTCGGCGGATGATAAAGCGAATTTTCGCGATCCGCCGGCCTTGTTTGATTTCTTCGAACTCAAAGCCAATATCACAATGTTCTGCCAGATCACCTTGTGCCTGCTCGATAACCCGTTTCTTAAACAGGTTGTAGCTTTTGTACTTATCGCCAATGGCGAGATTTTCCCGCAAATCTTCAATCTTGAAGGTCCGCTCCCCAATTTTGAGAAACTGCTTGAGCAGTTCATAGATGCGAATGGAGTAGGAGCTTTGCAGGGCCATGACATTGCGGATGTCATAAGCGGTATAACGCGCCTTCAGTTCCAGCAGAAAGGGCTTGAGTTTGGAACTGAATTCCAGTTCGATCACCCCCTCATTAGGGATATACTCTGCGCTGGAGATAAAATTCATCTGCAGCCAGCCGCCATTCGGCTTGGGGATAAAGAGCTGCCTGCTCAGCAGGTTTTTGGCCGTCTCTTTCAACTCCTTATAAACGGACTTGGCAGATGTGCCTGTAGCGGCCATATAGTCCTTGACGCTGATCTTATAGCGAGACTGAAAGCCGGTATCATCTTTCTTCAGCTGAACCACCATCAGGAGAAACAAACGCTTCTCTGCGACACTCAGATTATACCTGGCGTTGATGAGCTGGTTATCCTGTACCACCAGGCCCCTGGGACCATTTGTATCCATTTGCAACATGGGCTGCTTGATTTTGAGCAAAGTATGTAAAAAGCTACATCACTCCAACGGATGTAGCCTAAAAGTGGCCCTACACCCTGAAAGTGTAGCTTTTGATCCTCAATTTCATAGGATTAAACCCTGAATTAGTAGCTTTTGTCCTGGATTTGATAGGCTTTGCCCTGAATTAGTAGCTTTTCCACATCCCCTAATTGGGGGAAAGTATAGGTCGGTCCCTGAATTAGTAGCTTTAAACCCTGTTTATGTAGCTTATCTATTCTGAGTAAGTTCTCATAAATACGTCTAAACGACTGATTATCATATAGTTATACTTCATCCGGTTAAGAACTACATAAGCACCAAATCCCTTCCCTGAAATTGTAGCTTTTCGACCCTGTTTGTGTAGCGGTAAGGCCCTATATCCGTAGCTTTAAACCCTGTATAAGTAGCTCTAAACCCTGTTTGTGTAGCTTTAAACCCTGTTTGTGTAGCTTTTGATGTATATAACACACTGTATATCAATTGATTACGACGCCTGAAAACTCTTAAATTCTTAAATAGATTAAAACATTAAAACTACAACAAAGCGCTGGAGTAGGGGAGTGGTGGTGGTTTTTCAGCTGTTTTGAAAGGAAGAGAAGAGAAAGATCGGAGGGCAGGGGAGAGGGCTTTTGAAAAAAGGGGGTGATTGGGGTGGCCCTGAAATTGTAGCTTTTGGGATGACTTATTATTGATAGATAGGCTGAGTCTTAGATTGAGCCTGGCCGAAAGAGAGGCATTGATCTATAATGGCTCATGAAAATGGGGAGCATAATGATGATCGGTAACAATCCTCCGGAATAAACTGTTTGTTCCTATTCCATAAATTTCTAATTTGTAATACAATACCAAAACAAACTACCAAGTAACTATGCAAAACCCTATCCCCCAACCCATACCGAAAACTTTCTGATTATAATTGAAGCAAAAACCATTGGTAAGGGAGATAGTCTGCGCATAAGACATATCAATAACCTTCAAAATGAAATTATCCAAAAACCAGCTAGCGGGAATTTTTGTAATGATTTTCCTCGTCAGTTGCAGTCCACTCCAACCCCGCTATTTGACAGAATATTATGTCAAAAACTATATCGAAAATCACGATGATCACACGTTTTCTGAGGTGAAGATGGTGCTCTTGTATAAGGGCAGTACCATAAGCGGGAATCGATATTTAGAAGTATCTGCGTTTAAGTATAAAAATGAAAAGGGGCTTGTTTTTGGAGGAGACATTATCAACCCAGATAAAAACAGGATTGATGCCCATTATTATTCCTTGAAAGAAGAGGATGTCCTAAAAATGAAAAAGGGTTACGAAGCATCAATCCAAAATATGGACACTCCCAGAGTAGGAATCGGAGAAATCACCTACTCCGATTACTCGATTAACAAAGACTTCTATGTGAGCATTAAAGACTCGGATGGGAAGGCTATCGGAGAAATCGTAAATATTTGGATGTACCAGGAAAAGTATTCGATTCAAGCCAGTGTGTTTAATAGAATCCTGAAAAAGTTTATAGAATATTGAATCTGAAGAGATGAAACACCTGATATTGATACTTGCCATTCTTGTGATAAGGCTCCCTGCAAAATCCCAAAACCTGTCTCTGACAGACCTGCAGTATGTCTGCCAAAAGAACAGTTGGGAAAGCGTAAATCAATACTTAATTAGCAGGGGATGGGAATTTTATGACTCAGAGAAAGAAACGGATGAAAATTACGGATCCATTTCCTGGTCATATAACAAAAGCTATAATGGTAAGTCAGAAGGCTGGCTTCACCTTTTGATTAGCAAAGAGATTCCAAGTAAAGTAACCTACCTGATGTTCAATCAGCCAGCCTATCTAAAAATTCAAACTGCTATTGGCAAATACGGTTACAAAAGTATTGGTAGCGAAATAGATGATGATGAGATCACATCAACTTATTCAAATAGTACTTATATACTTGAGATTGCGACTTTGAAGCGTGAAAGAGAAAGTGATATTTTTACTTATTCAGAAAACTATACTGCTTACAGAATTTCTTTAATCAAGAAAGGAAGCATTTTTGATGCTGACAATGGTCCTAAAGTAGAATATTGGCCAGGGTCTACAAGAGTACAAATCTCCTACATCCTCAAAGATGGCAAACTGAATGGCCCATTCACAAGATATTATCGAAATGGTAAGATCAAAAGAACAGGGTCCTTTTTGATGGACCAGGAGTACGGGTTATTTAAAGAGTATGATGAAGATGGAAACCTCTCCGTGGAATACCAACAAAAGAATGATGAATTATCAGGTACGCTGAAAGCGTATTATTCAAATGGGAAGGTAAACAGAATCGAAAATTATGTTAAAGGGCAAAAAAATGGACCATTTACACACTATCATAAAAATGGCAAGATTAGTAAAACAGGTTCCTTCCTGGAAAATATGGAGCATGGCCTATTCAAAGAGTATGATGAACAAGGGAACCTGGTAGTAGAATACCAGAAGAAGAATGATGAATTATCCGGCCCCTTAAGAGCCTATTATTTGGATGGCAAGTTAAAAATATCCGGAAATTTCGTTAGCGGACAAAAAAATGGGAATTTTAAGGAATATGCCCAAAACGGAGAATTAAATGAGGGATATACCATGAAGGAAGGCAAACTACATGGTACAATCACCAAATATGAGAATGGAAAAATTTCAGAAGAACTAACCTACGAAAATGGGGGCCTGGCTGGACCATATATCAATTATCATTATAATGAAGAAGGTGTTCTCATATTCAAAGAAAAAGGAACATTTGCAGGTGATGAAAAAAATGGCAGATGGGATTTGATTCTGGTTGAAGAGGATAAAAGTGAAAGGACCTTAAATTCTCATTTCTTTACTAATGGAGTCAAGGATGGTTCTTTTCAGGAAATTCGGAGCGATAGCCTAATCTTTGGTACCTATTCAAATGGAAAACTAAATGGCTCATATTTGATTTATCAAGATTTCTTTAGCTCTCTTATTGGTGGGCCAATGAGAACAGATACTTCTCAGATGGTACGTCATTGCGCAGGCAATTATAAAAACGGGGAAAAAACAGGAGAATGGAAATACTATGATATTACGGGTGCCTTGAAAAGAAAAGGCAGCTATTTACTCGGGAAAAAAACAGGTGAGTGGTCTTCCTACTATGCTACCATGGTTGATCTAGAGGGAAATAAACAGCCTTATTCCAATAAGTTATACTTAATTGAGAATTTTAAGAATGGGAAAAAAGAGGGTCTAATTATCCAATATTCAAGGCTGGAAGAAAGGCCCTATCCATGCGATTCATCTAAAATAAAGCCGATTAGAAAAACAGATAGCTGTTCCAGACTCTATTGGAAGCAAGAAATACGAAGTTTTACTTTTAAAAATGATGAAGTACATGGCCCCTGTGAAATGAAGGATTCTGTTGGGAATGTGACTTTGAAAGGAAACTTTGATTTTGGCGAAAAAGATGGAAAATGGTTAGAAGGTACCCTATTACGTGATTCCGATGGAAACCCCCATTATATATTTGAAGAAGGCGAGTACTCGAAAGGAAAACGTAACGGGAAATGGATCGCATTTTTTAACAGGGGGAATATTTTTGAGTCTACTTCCTATTTAAAAGGAGATCTCCATGGGCTTAAAGATTCTTATACCAGTGGGATACTTAAAGAAAGAAAAAAATTCGCCTTTAATAAGTTAAAAGAGCTGACCGTGTATGATTCTACTGGAACAAACATAGTCAGGAAATATGATGTGATTTCAGAAACCCAAACCCTGTTAAATATCAGAAAGACAGATTTTGAACCCACGTACACCGAGAGTATAGAATTTGAGATTAAGAAGCAAGAGCCTGTGTTGAATTATGAATTCTTTGAGTTTGTGGTTTTGCTGAGAATAAACATGCCTTCAGAAGAATATGGAGGATATCCAAAAGGTGAATATAAAACCACAGATAATCAGGGAAATGAGTTGGTCTCAGGCAATCTGTTGAAAGATGAAAAAACAGGTGTTTGGAAGTACAGCTATCCAGATCAAAATGTGCTGATGCAGTTGACATACGACAAAAACAATCCGATAAGTGAAACCTATTACTTTATGGATTCTTCCTTGCCTTTTACAGGGGAATTTATTTATGAAAACGAAGAAGACGGAACCATAGAAGAAATCAAAATCAAAGAGGGATATAGGAATGGGACTACCGTAATTAAAAATGGAGCAGGCGAAGTCATTCGAAAAGAGAAGTATAAGGATGGCTTTTTGAAGTGAGGAAACGCAATTATTGGAGAAAGCTTTTTAAACCCAGGTGATTCTAACCATAACCATCAAAAAAAACCACATGAGAAAAATCTTATTGATAACCCTAATCCTATTCATTTATGTTCCCAGTTTTGGACAAAAAAGAGTCAAGAAAATAGTTATTCAGGAAGACGGTTATGGCTATCATGTGGAACACAAGCCCAATCGTGATGTATTGACCCATGAGGGGTTGATTTTCAAAATAACGCCTGTTTCGGGAGAAGAGCTCAATGCCTTGTTCCAAAAAGAAAGGAACTTAAGCGGTCTATTTGACTATTCTTATTTTAACAGATCAAGAGAAACTTATCTCCTAAGCAAAGGAGGTGTAAATCGAAAGAAATCAAACACAGAATCTCTATTGGGTGGTATTTCTTGGCTTATTGAAAATAATAAAATAAGTCAAGAAGAAGGAAAGGAGTTGATAAAACAAATGACGATAATGGATACCGCATTGGGGGTAAATCTAACCCAAATTTCCCATTACCAAGCTTATCCAAATAATCCGTTTTTCATTGATAATAGATATCTCAGTGTATTTAGGGTCCAAATATCCAATGATTCTGACTCAGAGGTAATTTTCAATAATCAGATCAAGATTGAAACAGGAAATTTTTTGCTTGAACCATTTTCCTCGGAGTACCTGATGGAGATGTTAAATCATACCAACAGTTTGAATCAAGGGAAAGCACTTATTTTGAATAAATATAACCTGCCGAAAACGATCACAATTCCCCCTCATACAAAAATCGAAAAGTTAATCGCTGTAAACCCTATTGATTACAGCGAGGAACAATTGAAAATTTCTTTTGTAGGAAACCCAACAAAATTTGAATGGCACATTCTACAAAAAATTACCACCCATGAAGAATCCTATACTTTTCACGAGTTTGATATTTCCTGGAACTATGGGAAAAGTGTTTCTGATTTTGGTACAGAAATAAATATTATCAAAGGGAGCAATGACATTCTCTTTATTGCTTCCGATAAATTTTTTATTGACGAACAATATTTGGATGAAAAATTTGAAATTTTTACCCTCTCATTGTATCAGGGTAGCCTATATTATGGACGAACGAAAATAAAGGCAAGCGACTTTTTAAATGATGCAAGAAGCATTAGAAAGCCGATTCTAATATTTTTACACGTTATTGAAGAATGACATTTTTTTTGAAACAGACCCCATGTCCAAAAAGCAAAAGGAACATCCTGGTCTAATAATAAAAATGCGAAAATTTTACAGCTAAACCATGTCAGATAAATTGAGTACTGCTGCACTATTTGGGGAGATTGCCGGTCTGGTAAAGGAGGCGCGCATTCGTGCATATAAAAGCAACAATGCCATTTTACTTCAGACCTACTGGCATATTGGACGGTTGATCGTGGAGTATGAGCAGGGAGGGAAGGAAAAAGCCGGCTATGGGGCAAAAGTGTTAGCGTCTTTAAGCAAACAGCTGATGCATGAATTTGGGAGAGGGTTTGATGCAACGAACCTCAGTAATATGCGGAAACTTTACCTCAATTTTCCAATTCTTGACGCACTGCGTCAAGAATTGAGCTGGACTCATTATCGGCTGATAAGCAGGCTTCCCCAGCAAAAACTGAGAGATCAATACGTTTTACATGCCATAGAAGGAAACTGGAGTACCCGAACACTCCAGCGAAATATCAACAGCAATTACCTGGGGCGCTTACTGGAAGTTCCCGGGAAAGATACAAAACCGACAAGCCCCAGGCATATCATTAAGGATCCCTATATTTTTGAA
This sequence comes from Bacteroidia bacterium, assembly GCA_030430845.1. GTDB lineage: Bacteria > Bacteroidota > Bacteroidia > Chitinophagales > Saprospiraceae > JANQPA01. The sequence goes on from JAUIKE010000041.1 coordinate 18,183, forward strand.
TTTCTCGGACTACAACAGGATATAAAATACACGGAGAATGAGCTGGAAACAGCCCTGATCAATCATGTTCAGCAATTTCTGATGGAGCTGGGCAAAGGCTTTGCTTTTGTGGCACGCCAACAACATATTGTAACCGAAACGGCAGATTTCTACATTGACCTGGTATTCTACAATTTTTACCTCAAATGCTTTGTGCTGATTGACCTGAAAACCCATGCCCTCAATCACGAGGCAATCGGGCAGATGGACATGTACGTCCGCATGTACAATGACCTGAAAAAAGGAGAAGATGATAACCCAACGGTGGGTATGATTCTCTGCACAGACAAAGACGAAACGATTGTGAAATATTCTGTTCTGACTGAAAATGAGCAGCTTTTTGCAAGTAAATACCGCCTGTATCTGCCCAAAGAAGAAGAATTGGAACACTTGATTGAAGTTGACCGGATCAACTTTGAACTGGATCATGAATAATCAGCCCGCAGATCCAGTCACTTTCCCCCCAATTAAATTTCCCAAAACGCAAACAAAGCCTATCTTTGATCAAAACGATCATAACCCCATGTCCGAAGAACACAAACAGCAACTCAAACAACAGCTCTGGAACATCGCCAATACCCTGCGCGGCAAGATGAATGCCGACGAATTTCGCGACTACATCCTGGGTTTTATCTTTTACAAATACCTCTCTGAGAAGATGGCCCTCTATGCCAACCATATCCTGCAGGAGGATGGCATCACCTACGACCAGATCGATGAATCGACGGAAGAAGGGCAGGAGATGCTCGGAGCCATACAGGAAGAAGCCGTGGAGCAACTGGGGTACTTCCTGAAGCCCTCAGAGCTATTTCACCAGCTGGCCAAGCGAGGCAACTCACAACGCGTAGGCGTCGCCCTCGAAACGCAGCAGCCCAGCGGTTACACCGAAGATAAAGGCGCCGCCAGCGCCTTCATTCTCGACGACCTGGCGCGCATCCTGAAGAACATCGAACAGAGCACCATGGGTACCGAGAGCGAAGACGACTTCGACAAGCTCTTCGAAGACCTCGATCTCACCAGCACCAAACTGGGACGGACAGAGAAAGCCAAAAACGCCCTGATCGCCAGGGTGCTCTACCACCTGGACCAGATCGACTTTCAGCTCGAAAATACCGAACTCGACGTGCTCGGCGACGCCTACGAATACATGATCGCACAATTTGCCAGCGGGGCCGGCAAAAAGGCAGGGGAATTCTACACCCCCCAGGAAGTGTCTATGGTCCTGGCCAAGCTGGTCACCACCGGCAAGCAGAAACTGCGCTCCGTCTATGATCCGACCTGCGGATCGGGCTCCCTGCTGCTGCGGGTCGCCAAAGAGGTGGATGAAGTCTCCGCCTTCTACGGGCAGGAGCTCAACCGCACCACCTACAACCTGGCGCGCATGAACATGATTCTGCACGGTGTGCACTACCGCAAATTTGACATCCGGCAGGAAGATACGCTGGAAAAGCCCCAGCACCTGGATGAGCGCTTCGAGGCCATCGTGGCCAATCCGCCATTTTCGGCCAACTGGTCCTCCAACCAGCTCCTGCTTAGCGATGACCGCTTTAGCCAGTATGGGCGTCTGGCGCCGGCCTCCAAGGCAGACTTCGCCTTTGTGCAGCACATGGTACACCAACTGGCAGAAAACGGGCAGATGGCTTGTGTGCTCCCGCATGGGGTGCTCTTCCGTGGCGCGGCCGAGGGTCATATCCGCCGCTACCTGATCGAAGATCAAAACTACCTCGATGCCGTGATCGGCCTGCCCGCCAATATCTTCTATGGCACTTCTATCCCCACCTGCATCCTGGTGCTGAAAAAATGCCGCGAGCATCCCAACGATATTTTGTTTATCGACGCCAGCCAGCAATATGAAAAGGCCAAAAACCAAAACAACCTGCGCGAGGAAGACATAGATCGCATCGTAGAGACCTACCGCACACGCAGCACACAGGATAAATACAGTTATGTAGCCAGGCTGGAGGAGATCGCTGAAAACGACTACAACCTCAATATCCCGCGCTATGTGGATACTTTCGAAGAAGAAGAACCTGTGGACCTGGCGGCTGTCTCTCAGGAGCTGAAAGCCCTGAGGCAGCAGATGGTGGAGACGGATCAGACGATTGCGGCTTTTTGTGAGGAGTTGGGGATTGATATGCCGTTTTGATGGGGGATTTTTTAAAGAAAAATAATGGAAGATACGATTGATAAAGAAGTAATGAAGGTGCCAGAACTGCGATTCTCAGGGTTTGAGGGTGTTTGGGAAGAGAATAAATTAGGAGATGTTTGCATCAAAGTTGGGAGCGGAAAAACACCCAAAGGAGGAGATAAAGTCTATCAACAAAGCGGGATTCCATTTATACGAAGCCAAAATGTATATGGAAATAAGCTATTTTTAGATGACGTCTTTATATCTGAGAAGGTGCATGAAGAAATGAAAGGGAGTAAAGTGTTGCCTAATGATATTTTGTTAAATATTACTGGAGGCTCTATTGGAAGAAGTTGTGTTGTTCCTCAAGATTTTAAAGAAGGAAATGTCAATCAGCATGTTTCAATAATTAGATTGAAGAGTTTTGAATCCAAATTCTTGCAATCAATTTTAAGTTCTTGGAGAGGCCAAAAATTGATATTTCAAGGGCAAACAGGTAGTGGGCGTGAAGGTCTTAATTTTCAAAGTATCCGAAGCTTTAAAATTCATTTCCCTACCCTCCCCGAACAACAAAAAATCGCGACCTTCCTCACCGCCGTCGATCGCAAGATCGAGCAGCTCAGCCGGCAGAAGGCCCTGCTGGAGCAGTATAAGAAAGGCGTGATGCAGCGGATTTTTTCGCGGGAGGTGCGCTTTCGGGATGATGATGGGGGGGCGTTTCCGGATTGGGAGGAGAAGCGGTTGGGGGAGTTTTTGATTAAGTTCGAAGAGAAAACAACAAAAAATAATCAATATCCAGTTTTAACATCATCGAGGAATGGAATTTTTTTTCAAAAAGATTACTACTCGGGAGGAGAGGTCGCTAGTAAGGATAATACAGGATATAATATTGTACCTCGGGGCTATTTTACATACCGTCATATGAGTGATGATTTAATTTTTAGGATTAATAAAAACACCATTGTTGATTTTGGAATTGTCAGTACCCTTTATCCTGTTTTTACAACAAAAAACATCAATGAGGAATTTCTTTTATTCATTTTAAATAATGGTTCAGAATTTAAAAAGTATGCCCTCATTCAGAAACAAGGCGGCTCGAGAACTTATATGTATTTTTCAAAGCTTCAAAAATTGCAATTAAATCTTCCACCCCTCTCTGAACAGCAAAAAATCACCAATTACCTCTCAGCCATAGACACCAAAATCAGCCAGGTGGATGCTCGGTTGGGGCATGCGAAGAGCTTTAAGAAGGGACTTTTGCAGCAGATGTTTGTGTAAGAGTAGTTCTTTTGACTTATGAACACCCCCTTCCGTAATCGCCCCCTCGATGGGGCTAACGGTGAGTCCTAAGGCATAAAATGCCTGATGTGATTACGTCAGGCCCCTTTGAGGGGGCCGTCTGGGACGGGGGGTGTACTGGCGCAAAAAGAGCGTTCTTTTGACTTATGAACACCCCCTTCCGTAATCGCCCCCTCGATGGGGCTAACGGTGAGTCCCAAGGCATAAAATGCCTGATGTGATTACGTCAGGCCCCCTTGAGGGGGCCGTCTGGGACGGGGGGTGTACTGGCGCAAAAAGAGCGTTCTTTTGACTTATGAACACCCCCTTCCGTAATCGCCCCCTCAAGGGGGCTAACGGTGAGTCCCAAGGCATAAAATGCCTGATGTGATTACGTCAGGCCCCTTTGAGGGGGCCGTCTGGGACGGGGGGTGTCTCAAACAAAGGGAATAATTCCCCAAAACGAATCCATCGCATGCCTAATCCCATTATCCCCTATGATCCCAAACTCCGCAAGTTCGCGAGGGAATTAAGAAACAATCCGACCCCTCAGGAAAAGAAGCTTTGGGAAGCGATCCGCAAGCGAAAATTGCAAGTACAATTTCACAGGCAGGTGCCTATGGATCATTTTATTGTAGACTTTTACTGCCATGAAATCATGCTTGTCATTGAGGTTGATGGAAGATATCATGACTACCAGATACTTGAAGATAGTCGAAGACAGGTACGGCTTGAGCGGTATGGAATGTTCTTTTTGAGATTTAGCAATAAAGAGATTGATGAAAATTTTGAACAGGTAGTTAAAGCAATCCAAAAGGAGGTGTATCTTCGGTTGGATTGATGTTCTTTTGATGTATTGACACCCCCTTCCGTAAACGCCCCCCGCGTCAAGCTCGGGGCAGGCTCTTGATGGGGCTAACGGAGAGTCCAAAGGCATAAAATGCCTCCCATAACTACGTCAGGCCCCCTTGAGGGGGCCGTCTCGGACGGGGGGTGTAAAAAAACCACCCTCATGACCACGCAACCCGAGCAAACACTAGAAGACAATCTCGTCCAGCAGCTACAAACGCTGGGCTACGACTCCGTCAGCATCACAGACCAAGCCGAGCTGCTCGCTAACCTCAAGCGGCAGCTGGAAAAGCACAACGATGTGCAGCTCAGCCAGCGCGACTTCGATAAGGTCGTCAATCACCTCAATAAGGGCAATGTCTTTGACCGTGCCAAGACCTTGCGCGATAAGTTCCAGCTGACGCAGGAAGACGGGACCAGCATTTACCTGGAGTTTTTGAATGTGGATCATTGGTGTCAGAATGAGTACCAGGTCACCAATCAGGTGACGATAAAAGGCAAATACAAAAACCGCTACGATGTCACCCTGCTGGTCAATGGCCTGCCGCTGGTGCAGATCGAGCTGAAGCGGCGTGGCCTGGAGCTCAAAGAAGCTTTCAACCAGATCAACCGCTACCAAAGGCACTCTTTTGGGGCAGGGGCGGGGCTGTTCCAATACGTCCAGCTCTTTGTGATCAGCAATGGCGTCAATACGAAATACTACGCCAACAACCGCCGCCAGGACTTCAAACAGACCTTTTACTGGACCACCGCTGATAACAAAGCCATCACACAACTGGAACCCTTTGCGGAAGTCTTCCTGGAGAAATGTCATCTCTCCAAGATGATCTGTAAATACATCGTGCTGCATGAGTCCGATAAGATCCTGATGGTGCTACGCCCTTATCAGTATTATGCGGTCGAAGCCATCATCGATCAGGTGAAAAACAGCACCCAGAACGGCTATATCTGGCATACCACCGGTTCCGGCAAGACGCTGACTTCCTTTAAGGCCAGCCAGATTTTGATGCGCCTGCCCAAGGTGGACAAAGTCGTATTTGTCGTGGACCGCAATGACCTGGATTATCAGACGACTAAGGAGTTCAACTACTTCTCCGAAGGCAGCGTGGACGGGACCAGTAATACACAGGCTTTGGTGAAGCAGTTGGCAGATGATACAAAACTGATCGTTACGACGATCCAGAAGCTGAATACGGCCATCAGCAAGCAGCGCTATCTGAGCAGGATGGAAAAGCTCCAGACATCTCGCGTGATCTTTATTTTTGATGAATGTCATCGCAGCCAGTTTGGGGATACGCATCAGCGCATCAAGGCATTTTTTCAAAATTGCCAGATGTTTGGCTTTACAGGCACGCCTATTTTTGTAGAAAATGCCGTTACCAATAAATTGGGCAAGCGAACGACCTTCCAGCTTTTTGATAAGCGCCTGCACGAATACGTGATCACCAATGCGATCAAGGATGATAATGTGCTGCGGTTTGCCATCGAGTATGTCGGTCGCTATAAGCAAAAGGACAGCAGCGTTGCGGAATTGGATATCCCCGTCGAAGATATCGATACGAAGGAATTGCTGGAATCTCCAGATCGCCTGAACAAGATTGCGGATTACATCCTGCTGCACCATAAGCGCAAGACGCATAATAAGCGCTTTACAGCGATCTTTTGCGTTAGCAGCGTTGATGTGCTCATCAAGTACTACGAGCTCTTTAAAGCGAAGAAGGAGGCCGGTCAGCACGATCTGCGGATCGTAACCATCTTCAGCTACACCGCCAATGAGGAAGACAAAGATGCCGACGGCATGATTGGCGATCCCGATTTTGACATCGGGGAAGATACACCCGTCAATGTGCACTCCCGCGAAAAGCTGGATGCTTTCATCGCTGACTACAACGCGATGTACCAAACCAAGTACTCCACCAAAGACAATACGCAGTATTACGGCTATTACAAAGATATCGCGAAGCGCATCAAGGAGCGGGAGAAAGACAGTTTTCAGGAGAAAAACCGCGTGGACATCCTCCTGGTCGTCAATATGTTTCTCACAGGCTTTGACGCCAAGAAGGTCAACACCCTCTATGTTGACAAAAACCTGAAACATCACGGCCTGATCCAGGCCTTTTCCCGCACCAACCGCATCCTGGGACAGGTCAAGTCCCACGGCAATATCGTTTGCTTCCGCAACCTCAAACAAGCCACAGACGATGCCATCGCACTGTTCTCCAATCCGGAGGCCAAAGAGGTAATCCTGATTCAGCCTTATGAGGTTTATGTGCAGAAATTCAACGAGGCACTCGACAAACTCAGGGGCATCGCCCCAACCATCGACAGCGTCAATGAGTTGCCCAGCGAGGACGAGCAGTTGGAGTTCGTCAAGTCCTTCCGTGAACTGATGCGCTTGCGCAATATCCTCTCTGGCTTTTCCCAGTTCGGTTTCGACGACCTGGAGATGGACGCTCAGTCCTTCGAGGACTACAAAAGTAAATACCTGGACATCTACCAGCAGGTCAAACATAGCACCTTCAAAGAGAAGGTATCCATCCTCGATGACGTCGACTTCGAACTCGAACTCATCCACCGCGACGAAATCAATGTCGCCTATATTCTCAAGCTACTCGCCAAACTGCAGGAATCCACCGCAAAAGACCGCGAGCGCCAACGCCAGGAGATCCTCGATCTCCTCGGAGGCGAAGTCCAACTCCGCTCCAAAAAGGAGCTTATCGAGAAGTTTATCGAAGAGAACCTGCCTCACATCGAAGATGTGGACGATATCCCAGATGCTTTCACGAAGTTCTGGACCCTGGAAAAGCAGCGGGCGCTGGACGCGCTGGTTGAAGAAGAAGAACTCATTCCGGAGAAGCTCGATGCTGTCCTGGAGCGCTATCTCTTCACCGGTCGCCGACCACTTCGTGAGTCAATCATTGGGATGCGGGAGCATCGGCCGAAGCTACGGGAGCGGAAGTCGATTGCGGAGCGATTGACGGATAAGGTGATGGGCTTTGTTGGGATGTTTGAGGATGGGATGGGGTAGGGGAGGGGTACTATTGAATTGTGGAAACCACTTAAAATCAGAAATATGGCAACACACATTTTAGGAATGGCAAAATCTAATTTGGATTTGAAGGGTGCTAAAAACCAAAAAACGGAACTTGACTTGTTAAGGCTTATTTATGCTGTTGAGCGCATGATGAAAAGAGGAGAAAGTGCTAAGGGCTACTTATTGGTAGCAAATGAACTTGTCTGTAAGCGGGCAGGGTTGTGGCTCGAAAAGTATGAGACGGATGTGATTGATCAGATTGAAATTTTGAATTTTGAAGAAATGTTTCCAGCCCTTTATGATAAGAGTAAACAAGGACTAATAGAAGAAAAAAACCGCAACGCAATAGCCAATACCCTACATGTCGATAAAAAGGTAAATGGGGATGGTGCCATAGCAAAAAAAGGAAAAAAATTATTCGAAGCAGCGCTTCGTGAATATCTGGTTGATCATTACCAGATCGAAAATGTGAAATCAGAAAATATGCCTTTGGGGATAAATTGGGATTTTTATCATATTGTGGATTGAATCCCTATAAAAAATATTTTAGATGTACCAGCCCACCCACATCTTCTACATGAATACCATCCAGTGTAACCAGAGATGCACGAAGTGCTCGCACTGGAAATATAAAGATCAGGCAGATCGATTGCCTGCATCGCGTCTAATAGACGCGATGTTGAAATTACCTTATGCCAAAGAATTATGTATCGTAGGAGGTGAGCCACTCCTATTCAAGAATGAAATTTTTGAAATCCTTAAAGGAATTAGCCCTACTGAAATAAGAACGGTCCTTGTTACAAATGGAGTCCCGATGGACAAGGCATTCATTGATCAGATAAGGTCATATAACGTCCACATCGTCGTTTCCATTGATACCATGGATAAGGAGTTTTGGCAATTTGTACGGGGTGCAAATTCCTATGACAGAGTATTTGCTCATGTTGAATATGCTGCATCTCAATTGGAGAGCCACCAGCTAAGCCTTCAATCTGTCCTTTCAAAGGAGACTCAACCCCATATAGGAGCCGTTGGAATTTATGCCAGAAGCAAAGGCTTGTTCCATTCCATCCAGGATTATATCTCTGATGGTTTTGAAGGCAACTGGACACCTCTGGAACATAAGCAGGCTTTTGTGCCCGAAGAAGAACAGCAGTGTTATGCAGCTGATAGAAACCTGTCAATCATGCAAAATGGAGATGTCTTTACCTGTTTTCAACAGAGCTGGATCAGTGGTTGTGAGAAGCCTTTAGGTAACCTCAATGAAGATTCAATAGACAACGTGCTTTCTTCAACTTACGCACTTGAAATCGCCGAAAAGATGCGGGTTTGTAACCTGCCATGTAAAGTCTTAAAATGTAATACCAGGAACTAATGCAAAAGTTGGATGAGATTATTATTGAATTGAGTTACAACTGTAACCTCAGTTGTAGTATGTGCGGATTTGGGAAGCATGTAAACCCTTTTCACAAGGAAAAATTTCTGCCCTTCGAGGCCTATAAATCAATTTTGCAACAAATAGGAAGTCGGACAAAAACCATTCGACTCAATGGAAGGGGAGAAAGTACGATCCACCCCGATTTTGTTGAAATAATGGCTTATACAAAGACAAGTTTTCCAGGTCTGGGAATCAATTTATTTTCCAATATGTCTTTCAAAAACGAGAAGGTTTTGAATAGTCTGATCGATTATGACGCCCAGTTATTTGTTTCAATGGATAGCCCGATTGAGGATGAATTAGTTGCCATTCGGAAAGGGGCTAAATTCGGATTTATTGAAGAGAACCTCAGGCAATTGCGCAAAACACGAAACAGGCCATTTATTATTTTTACGATACAAGAAGATAACATTCATCGGATACGGGATATGGCCCAATATGCCAAAAGGTATGATTGTCATATTTTATACAACACCATTAGGCGAGATGAGGGAATTGAATCATTTGTAGGTATGGTAAAAGCTCATAGCCAAGATATTCTGGATCAATTTGAGCAAACAAGCCAGATATATGAAGGCACGGGTTTATTTTGTCTCTTACCAGATCAACTGGCAGGAATAGCCATCAAAAGTGCAGGATCAACTCAAACACATGGTAGCAAGCCATTTTGTCCAGCATTGGAGTCTGAACTATGCATTCTGTATGATGGTACAGTTACGCCCTGCAATATGTTCAATCCATATGTGTATGGAAATATTTTTGAGGAGTCAATAGATCATATCTGGTCTGGTAAAAAGCGGTTAGACTTTCTGACATCACATAAATCTCATTACTACTGTTCCAACTGTGCTAACCTCGGGAAATAACCATGAGCTCGATTTCGAATTTGCCATATGGGAAAGTGTTGGATTATTGGTATGAAAAGCTGCGACATCATCCATTTCGGAATAAGTTTTTGTTGACCAAATTGTTGGAAGTCATAGTATTTAAATTCTATGGGGCGAGTAAATCGTCATCACCCATTTTTGAAGAAGTGCCCCTGCCTCAAAGGCAACGTCAAAGCATACCTGAAAATCCAACCTTTAGCCTGGTCATTCCCGTGTTCTTACGCACTGCCAAAGATGGGAATAAACTTGAGGCGCTTTTTCAATCAATCAAGGAATTGAACCCAGGCCCTGATCATGTCATTGTTGTTGATGATAGCTCACCTATTAAGTTTAATTATCCAAAAAATTTTCACCTTATTGAACAAGAGCAAAACCTGGGTCCAGCAGCCGCAAGGAATGCAGGGAAAAACAAGGCATTGGAATTTAATTCCGAGGTAATTGGGTTTACCGATTCTGATTGTTTGTTGACATCTAACTGGGTTAGTGAAGTCATGAAAGTATTTTCACAAGATAAATTTTGTAGTATCATTTCTGGCCATACCCGGTCTTTCGACAAAAATTGGTTTGGCAAATACCATGATTTAAATGGAACGTTAAACGGGAGGAAATTTAAAGAATCTCAAAACCTGTTATATGGGACTACTGCCAATCTCGCAATAGGCGCGCCAATTGCACGTGTGTTGGATTTCAATGAACATTTCCCTTCGGCAGCAGGAGAGGATATTGAATTTTGCGTGAAGGCAATCCTCTCGGGGTTTGCAATCAGGTTTAATCCCCAAATGGTGGTATTTCACAACTATGGTTATAATAAAAATATACTACATAATGGGTTGTGCTTCTTCCGTCAGTTTAAGCGCTATGGTGAGGGTGAACGAAGGTTATTGGAGGTAATTCCAGGATACTATCACCTTTTTGACCAAACAGAGGAAATCGTGGTTAGCGAGCAAAATGAATTCAGAACTTTAAAACGATCCGGTTATAATAAATAAAAATATGTCAAACGAATATTCATCCCCCCAGCTCTGGCGACTCAACCTCAAGTCTCAGGCAAAAAAAGACGTCAATCCGCAGGATTTTGCCATAAAGGAGGGGATTGCTGGCGTAGGTTGGCGGGTTGAAGGCTCTCATTTAGACTCTGAAAGCTATATGAAGCTTGGTGAAGCAAAATATAGTGGCCCAGGTCAAAAAGGCTGGCGGACAGCCATGAACGCTTTTCATTTTTATATGAAAGAGGGAGACTTGATTTGGACCCGAAATGCTGATGGCATTTACCACCTGGGACAAATAACAGGGGATTGGAAATATGAAACGAGTCATAAACACCTTGAAGCAGACCTGGTTAATATTCGCCCTTGCATCTGGTTCAAAGTTGGGACCATCGACAAAGTACCTGGAAAGGTAGTGGCTAGCTTTCGCGCTAGCGCGGCTGTTCAACAGGTACATGATAAAATGGTCAATAAGTATTCTCAGGCTTTGTATAATACGTTTTCAAAGAAGGAGCATTACAAAGTTGTTTGGGATCAAGGACACGATTTTCTCAAATCTGCTCTTTCAGCGGATGATTGGGAGGATTTAGCAGGCTTGTATCTGCAATCTCAGCTTGGATATTTGCTGATTCCCAGCACATGTAAGAAGAGTACCCTGAAGTATGAGTTCGTCCTCCTTGATCGGGAAAATGGAGAGCGTGCAGTAATTCAAGTGAAAAGCGGCAAAACAAGCATATCTCCCAAAGACTTCAAAAAACTTGCCGATCAGGAGGAAACCATCATATTTATGCTTGATTCTGTTGCTCAAGAGGATGATTCCGTTGGGAATATCCGTCGTTTGCTGGCTGATGAGGTGCTGCAATTTGCCAGAGAGTACCGACATCTGATGCCTGAAAAGATAGGGTTTTGGATGGAACAGGAGGAGAATATGGACCATAAATGAATTACTCACCTCACCCATATCTCATACCGCCACTTGGCTGTGTATCCCGAATACCGCCCCCTATTTTCCTGGACAAGGGTGAATAGCTCAATTTTAGCAGGTTTGTTTGAAAGCAATTGCTCAATGGAGTAGGTTTTAGATTCTGTAGTAGAATCCGGGTAGGTATCCTCTTCTGTTGTTTTTACCCTGATCGTCAAAGAATTGTAGCCAGACAATGGAGTGATTTTTACTGACCGATCTTCCATCAGGTCATATCGTTTTCCTGCATATTCCACATAAGCCTCCTTTACCCATTCATTTCCAACATGGTTATTGTACTCCAAAATAACCTCTTTAAGCTCAATTTGGAGACTTTGGCTTTTCAAGTCTGGAAGAAGGAAAAGGCAAAGGATGGTATATACGACCAGGAATTTGATATTTGGCATCATGGACTCACCTCATTTTGTCAAATATACGTCTGATCTCCCTTATTTGGATCCCCTAATTGAGTGAAGGAGGATGTGGCAGCAGCAGAGCTACTGATAGGCTACTTAGAGAATGACACCCTTAGTCGAGAAAAGTCGTATAATCCTGTTAATTTTGATCATAAACCTTACGGATGACGATAGTTGAATTGAATACATTGATGCAGGATATGGAGTCCGATCGCATAGAGCGTACGATTTCTTTTAGGGAGGATAAACTGGGCCCGGCTGTTTGTGCTTTTGCCAATGATTTGCCAAATCATCGCCAGGCGGGTTACCTGCTTATGGGGGTAGATGACAAAACGGGGCAGCCCGCAGGGATCACAATTGGAGATGAAGAGTTGCAGAAAATTGGCAATATCCGATCCAATGGAAATGTATTGCCCCAGCCCTATATGACGGTAAGCCCTGTCTTCCACCTGGTAGGAGGGGATGTGGTTGTAATTACTGTTCATCCGGCCGAAAAAAGGATAGCCACGGCCAGGACTTTCGATGAGCAAAGTGCCCTGGGAAGTAAGCTTCAGGACTTGAGTATGGATACGTTCACGCTGAGTTATCTGCCCTCGGCGGTAGATGCAGAGACCCTCGCCGAAAATGGACGCACTCCCAAAGAGCAACTTGCTTCTTTGGGATTCTACGATTTGATAAGAGACCAGTGTACTTATGCTGGCTTATTGATGTTTGGCAACAATCCCCGCTCCTTTTTGAAGGGGGCTTACCTCCAATATGTCAAATTTGACAGCCCAGAGATGGATGTGGAGTCTAAAAGAGCTGAAAAAGAATTTTCAGGCCCCCTGGTAGCTGTGCTTAAAAATTTGGATGACTTTGTGCAAGTCATTATCGTAAAGCAGAAATCTGTTCGACGAAACGGTGCAGGTTTTCAGGAAACGACGCTGTACAATTATCCCAGTTGGGCTCTGCGTGAGCTTTTGATGAATGCCGTAATGCACCGGGATTACGAGTCAAATGCGCCTATCTATTTGTATGAATTTTCAGACAGAATTGAAATCATCAATCCGGGCGGATTGTATGGGGATGCCCGCCCAGAAAACTTTCCTGAGGCAAGCGACTACCGCAATCCTATCATTGCGGCTGCCATGAAAAACCTGGGCTATGTGAACCGTTTTAACTTTGGGGTAAAAAATGCCCAGAAAAAACTGAGAGAGAATGGGAATCCAGAGGCGAAATTTGAATTAGGGCTGCAAACAAAATTCTCCGTTAACATTCCGGTCAACCCTAATTGGCTTGAATAAGATTGCATGGAGGCTACTGTCGTTCATCCATTCCTCCGTTAAATCTACGCCTCAACAATAAGCCTGGCCTTGATCTCCAAAAAAGGATTCCGACAACCAAGAGTGCCAGGGCACCCAACAATTGTGGCCACATCCGCTTATTTCCAATCGGATCATCAGGCCCGATCAAGACAAAATTCCCCCAATAATAGGGATGTAACTGTGAATTGGAAGCAGAGGCCAGGTATGCCAACTTGGCTGATTGAAGGGATTCTGACTTGTGGGCACCTTGCGCCAATTTTTTGTAAAAAATTTCCATCAACTGAGTGGTTGTCCTACCATCCGCTTTCCAAAAGCTACTCACAATGGCAGGACAGCCTGCATAGCGAAAAGCCCGGGCCAAACTGTAAACCCCTTCACTCTTTTCCAGTTTTCCGTGACCGCTTTCACATGCTGCCAAAACGATGAGCTGCGCATGGAGCTTGAGGTTATACAACTCGTAGGCATAGAGCGAAGCGGTATCCGCCGTCTCATCGCCAGCAAAAATCAAACGCGCCCGAAGCGGAGAATAAAGATCCGGTTCAGCATGCATGGCCAGGTGAAGGATGCGGTAATCGCCCGCCAGGCTCATAAAGTTTTCTTTATTGGCTTTTCTTCCTGTGAAGGCATCTCCGTCGAACAGGCCAGCTACGCTTTCAGCCTGTGCCTGGTTGCTGGCCAGAAACCAGGACCCCTCGTAGGCAGGCGCAAAAGCTGCCATTTCATGCTTTGCCGCTTTTGGAGCAGACAGCGTAGAAAATAGCAAAGAGCCTGAATAGGCATAACGCACGGTTTTTTCTTTAAACAGATAGGCCAGGTGCCGAAAGGATCGGCCCGCCCGCCGGTCATCCAATCCTTCAAAAGTAGCGGGCTGTTGCAACAGCAACTCAAAAGGTAAATAGCTCAACCGGCCATCAGGAATGATCAATAAGTGATCATATTGCTTATCTGATAAGATGGGCTTCAATAAATGTTGATACAGATAATACGCTGGTTGGGCAAATGACTTCAGGCCCGCAATTCCTTGCTGTGGCTTATGCAAACCCGATTGCAACAGTTGAAGTTGTTCATCATATAAAGCCGTTTTTTCTTGTTCATATACTGCTATCGTCTCTTTGCTGATGGCAAAAAGATAGATACTGCTATCTCCTTCAAAAAATTCTATCAACACCTGATCCTGATCCAGGCGCTTTTGAATTTGCCTGGTCGGCATGATCGCTTGATTGTACTTTAATCCATAGTAGGCGGGATAATCTGTTTCGAGTTGCTTTATCAGCATACGGTAGGCCTCTTCTCTGTCAAAAAGAATTTGCCGAAAATTGCTTAATTGGGATTTATCCTTTTCCGATTGAGCCTGTTGCAATTCGAATATTTTATTTTTGTAAAAGGCGATATCGGCCTTGAGGTTCTGTTCCCGCTCCAACAGGGTATCTGGCAGCCCCGTAGCCAATTTGGCTCCGGCATCCTGGAGAGACTGAAAAAGCAGCGTCGCTTTATTGCGTTCGCTAAAATAAAATGCCCTTTCCAGGTATTGCTGATCAGATGTCATGTTATGCATCATCACGCAAAAGCGGATTGCGCGTTCGTAGAAGGGTCTGGATTTTTGGGAGAAGAAGAGTTTGGAGTCTTCATTTTGAAGGTTGTTACGGACACGATCAATCAAGCTGTCGGCTGTCAAATAACACCAGAAGGCAGTATTTAGATCGGTTTTGTTATGAGTCTGGGCGTAAAGGTCTAAGTGTGCCTGGGCTTTTCCGTCTAATATAGGTGCTCCCAAAAGCGGATATGGAGTAGATATGTCATGATTGTTGATTTTCAAATGATCCAAAGCCTGTTGATAGATATAAAGAGCAGAGTCTATATAGCCCAGACTTTGATAGGTTTCGGCTAGTTGTTGGTGAGCTTGAATGAAGAATTCGATTTTTTTGTCATATCCAAGCCGATATTCTTTTGTACGCCATTTCAGTTGGTTCTTAAACTCTCTCAAAGCTTTTTCCAGAGAGTCAACTTTGAGGAAGTATTCGCCTTTTATTTGATGGATAACTCCTGGCCTATAAACTTTAAGGGTGTCCTTTTTCGGGAGGTTATCAATCTTTTTTAAGAGAATTTTGACACTATCTAACTTGTCCTCTTGAAGATAAATTAAAGCTAAACTCTGATGAGCATTATAAATAGGGCTTGTGGCTAAATTGGCTTTTGTCGCTAGTGCAAGGGTTTGGTAATAATAAGATTTTGCTTTATCATAATTATGAATATAGAAATTCCCGATACCTAAATTGTTTAATATGGTTAGTCTATCCAGGGCATTTGGGTCAAGCAAATTATTTGCATGCTCAAGTGTTACTTCAAATATTTGTATTGCTTTCTGATAATCTCCAAGTTTCCCATAAACTATTCCTAAGTCATTATAAGACTTATTTATTCCAATAAGAACACCTACCGAGTCTTCATAAGTAGAAATTCCTAACAAATATTTTTGTGTCTGTTCTAATAGGATTAACGCTTTTGAATAGTTCCCATATCCGATTTCAAAAGACGCCAGGTTATAAGCCGCAGTGCCAATATATTCAGGGATTACCTTTGCATAGGGGACTATTCCATAATATGCTTTTTCCCAATATTCTTTTTCCTTTTCTACTTGGCCTTCAAACTGATAAATAGTTGCTAACCCTTGTAAGCAAAGGGTATATCTTTTATAGTTCTTTTGGTCAAGATAGGCTTGAGAAGCTTCCTTGAAAAGCATTATAGCAGATTCATTATCGCTTCCAATCTTGCTCACAGCTTCCCAAAATAGTGTATCTGTGTATACACCGGAGTCTCCTATTCGCTGGGCGACCGCAGTAGATACCATTCCTAAAGAAAGGAATATACTAAATAGAATAATTCCTATTTTCTTTTTCATAAATGTTAAAAATAGTATGCTACATCTGAGAAGATTTTCCCAGATGTAGCATGGTGTTCTATGTGTCCCTGAAAAGTTTTCGCACTGAATTAATTTATAATAAATCCATGTTAATCTAACTCGTTGCCGGAACATAGAGTCTATAAATTTATTACTCTCTTATCAATTTTAAAGATTGTTGAAAATTACCAGAACTAATTCTCAAAAAGTATAGGCCAGGTTCTAATTCTTCATCTATTAAAAGTTGGTAAGAGTTATTTAGGAAAAGTACTTTTCTCCTAATATCGTGAGTAAGTCTGCCATGCAGGTCAAATATTTGAACTTTGACTGGTTCACCAGGTCCAGAATCCAATAATATGCTGAAGTGGCCATTAGTGGGATTGGGGCTTAGCGTGGCGTTTTGAATACTTTCTGTGCCTGTGGGTATTTTTGTTCGGGCAACATTGTGGGCATAAAAATCCTGACATGGCATACCAGACATTACAGTGACGGGATTATTAAAAGCAGTATATGGTTTTTGACAACTGTCCTTATAGCCTAATTGAAATTCAACATTAATATATCCACCATAAGGATTGCTATTTAAATCAACCAAAACTTCAATCCTCCCTCTCCAGGCAGTATCACTTGTGACATAATAAATTAAATCATACCATTGACCACTTTGGTTACACGAAATACCCGAAGGTCTGCTTGAAGCCAAAAGATCTTGAACTGATACAATTGGTAGGGGGATATTATGTAAATCCGTTGCTTTTATGTCCAATGCAAATGAATTTGGTTGGAAGTTCTGCAAGCTTGGATTTTTTTTGTTTAACATAAAATCGAAAGTAATGCGAGCATGATTATTTGTTGAATCTAATTCATAACAATCAGCCATCATATTACTTTCTTCAGAGGGGAAAAAAGGTAGCACAACATCTTCAATAAGAAGGTGTATAGGGACATTTGGGCATTTGGGGCACCAATTTTTATTTGCATTGACAAATAATTGAGATTGGGATTTTACTCCATAGTTTAGAAAAACCATGAATAAAAATAGAAATACGAGTTTGATTTTTGTGATTTGAAACAGCATCTTATTCTTTTTTAAAATTTAAATTAAGTAATGATTATTTGGTAATAGGTTGGCGCTCTCAATTCTAACCCTATTAGACGCAGCCGTTGAATTTGCATCAACACTTTTGGGATAATTTTGTAAATTATTGCTCAATTTAGCATTTACATTTTATCTTAAAATAGCTGCATGTGTTAATGAGACATACTCATCCATTTTACCCTTCACCATCAAAAACAGGGCGTAAGCCCCATTGTATGAAATATTTTTTTTCCCTTTTTCTCATCATAGCTCTATTATTAAGCATCAGTCTCTATACAAAAAAAACGATTGAGCTGATCAATCATCCATTAGATTTAAAATCCCAATCTCTTCATCGAGCCAATTTTGTCAATAATCGTTGGTTGGGTATTCCTCTTTATGACGGTACAGGAGTTCGGGTAATGGTGAGAGATGGTGGCACGATAGATAATCATATAGATTTTAAAAACCGTTTTCATAATATTACACCAGTCCCCAGTTTTGACCACCATGAAGATTTAGTAGCTGGCTGCATTTCTGGAGCCGGAAACAGAAACCCTGATATTATGGGTATGGCTCCTGGATCTATCGTCTATGCAATAGATTATTCAGCTTCTTTTAATGATTCTACGCTCTATTATCATCTGAACAAAGGCATTGTGATCACCAATAGCTCTTTTGGGGAAAGTTGCAATGAAGGATATACGGGAAGGTCAAAAAATGTCGATAAACAAATATTTGAAAACCCTACCCTTATGCATGTTTTTGCAATAGGAAATGAAGGACTCTCTGATTGTGGTTATGGAGCTGGTTCTGCTTATGGGAATATTGAGGGAGGTAACCTGGTTGCAAAAAATGCAATTGCTGTAGGTTCTGTATCTCCTTTATCTCAATTGAGCGTTTTTAGTAGTAGGGGCCCAACTAAAGACAAAAGACTCAAACCTGATTTGTTAGCCATGGGAGAAGACTACCAATCCACTTTCCCCCCAAATACTTATGAAACCCACCAGGGCACATCCTACTCCGCCCCCGCCGTAGCCGGCATCCTCGCCCAACTCTACCAGGCCTACAAAGAAATGAACAACGGCATCAATCCGCCTTCAGCCCTTATCAAGGCCCTGATGTGCAACACCGCAGAAGACCTGGGAAACCCCGGACCAGACTACAAACACGGCTTCGGCCTGGTGCATGCAGGAAGGGCCTATGAGTCTCTTAAAAATCAACAATATCTTTCAGACAGCCTGCCCGCATCTGCTACGCATACCCACAACCTGCAAATCCCCGCAGGCATCTCAGAAGCCAGACTCATGCTATATTGGCCCGATAAGGAAGGAATGCCAGGCGCTGCCAAAACGCTCATCACAGATTTGGATGTCAGCCTGACAGATCCAGTGAACCAAACCTATCTACCGCTCGTCCTCGATCCTACGCCCAATGTCACCAACCTTAACCGAAATGCGCAGCCAGGAATAGATACCCTGAATAATATCGAACAAATCGTTCTGAAAAACCCACAAGCCGGCAGCTATCAAGTCCATGTTGATGGCACTACCATGCCCGTGGGAAAAACAGGCTACTATCTGAGCTGGTTCTTTTTTAAGGATGAGCTTCAGGTCACCTTCCCTTATGGTGGCGAAGCCTTCGCCCCGCAGGAAGATGTCATCATCCGCTGGGATGCCTATAGTGACACAGGGACATTTGATGTGGATTATAGCCTGAATAATGGCCGAAATTGGACAAATATAGCCTCCGGCGTCAATGGTGCGCTGCGCTATCAACTGTGGAAAACGCCAGCCCAGATATCGGGTCAGGCCCGCATCCGCGTGACACGCGGTACACAAACCTCTGAAAGCCAGCAAAACTTTACGATCATCGAAAGTCCGGATAATCTGCAATTCGCAAGGGTGTGCCAGGACTTTGTCAGCCTGACTTGGGATGCCGTAACAGGAGCCACTTCTTACGATGTCTTTGTGCTGGGCGAAAAGTATATGGATTCTGTGGGCTCAACCAGCAATACCTTTTTTGAACCGAAAATCCGCTACCAGAATGAAAACTGGTTTTCCGTTCGGGCCAGGGGAGATAGTGGAATAATTGGCCGCAGGGCGATTGCGGTAAAGCAGAATCCTGGGATTTTGGTTAATTGTGCTGGAGTGGCTCCGACGGCGCTTTTTAGCGTGGATACCGTCATTTGTGATAGCCAGTTTGTCCTTTTGCAAGACCGCAGCCTCAAGGCTCCCGATAGCTGGAACTGGCAAGTGTCTCCATCCATGGGTATCTCTTTTGTACAAAACACAAGTGGCACCAGTGCCAATCCCATCCTGAGTTTTGTCGATACGGGAACATACATGGTCACATTAAAGGTGATCAATCAGTTTGGTAGCGATTCGATTACCCAAAACCTGCATATTACAGGATGCAGCGTGTCGATCGCAAATCCCTTAGAACAAGTATCTGTGCGTATGAGCCCCAATCCCAGCACCGGCAATATTCGGCTTCAGATGAAAGGAAATCTAAAGCCTGTATATCAGCTCGACCTCCTGGATCTGTATGGAAATCAGATCTACACCCAGAAGGTGATCAGTCAGGGAAACGCTATCGACAAGACGTTTGACTTTCACTATCTCAGCTCGGGGCTATACTTTTTGAGGCTTTATGATGGGGAAAATTTTCAGGTTGTGAAGGTGATTATTCAGTGATTACTTTGAAAAAATCCAGCCTAAGGGGGTTAATTATCAGTGTTTTATGTTTATATTTTTGTGGTTTATAATCTTTCTTATGTTAAATAGAAAGAATTATAACCTCTTACATTTTAACCATCCCTTCCCGATATTTACCCCATGATCATAGACAAACAACATCTCCGCAGCCTGATCCTCCGGGCAGATCGCCAAGAACTCATCCAGCACCTGGATGCTTGTCTGGAGCAGATGACTTGTTCTCTTAGTTTGCTTCTGTGGAATAGAGAGGAACCATTTGGGGTTGGGAAGGAATTGTAGAAACTAAAATCTATTTCTCCCTCTTCCCTAACTATTCCCTTTTTTATTTCCCCAATCATGCGTAAATTACAACTAGCCAAACTACCCTGTTCACCTAAGCAGATATCATGACAAAAGCAAATATGTACGATTTGAGACCAATATGCCTGATACTTCTTATGGTGTTTACCATCTCAGTATCTGCCAACGGCCTTTCCATCACCAATGTCCAAAGGGATTCTCTCAACCAAACGGTAAGCTTCGACATCCATTGGTACAACAGTTGGCGGGTAGATAGCCTGGCAACTCCCTATAACTGGGATGCAGCCTGGGTATTTGTAAAATTTCAGGATTGTGATGCGAGTCCGTCAGACCCATGGATTCATGGTGCTTTGAATGACAGTTTAGTGCTACATGATTTTGGCAAGTTGGAACCCGTATTTTCCGATGGATCATCGCTTGGCCTGGATACAGACTTGAAGGGGGTCATGCTACGTCGTTCATCCAATGGGCTTTTTGGCAATACTGCCCCTACTCGGATAACCCTAAAACTCACCAACATGATTTCGGGAGTTGCTTATAACCTGCGGGTGATAGCTACCGAAATGGTATTTGTGAAGGAAGGTGCTTTTGAACTGGGGGGGATTACGGCCGGGAATGCATTTTCGGCGAATACGACATCGAATGATCCTGCGGTTGCTCCAATTGTATCAGAATCGGCTGTCACCCTCAATTCACATGCAGGCGGTAATGATGCCACAATTACCTTGTCACCGGGGTTTCCCAAAGGCTTTGGGGGTTTTCACCTGATGAAATATGAAATCACGGAGGAGCAATATGCTGTATTTCTCAATTCTATTCCACGTGCGGTTCAATCTACTCGCTATCCCGGGAACTATGGCAACAATCGCCAAAACCTGGTGGCAAATGGGAATAATCCGCTTCATACCTATCAAACGGATAGACCTGACCGGGCTCAAAACTTTCTGAGTTGGGATGATGTCGCTGCCTTTTTAGATTGGGCCTGTTTGCGCCCTATGACAGAATTGGAGTATGAAAAAGCCTGTAGAGGAATCCAATCAGCGGTTGCGGATGAATGTGCCTGGGGAACAGCCTCGGCTTTTGAATTAACAGACATTACAGCTCCTGAAGATGGGACTGAGATTCCGGGTAATCTCCCTGCCAATGCCAATTTTATCAATAACAACCTTAACGGTGGTGACGGAGGACGCGGGCCCGTCAGGGTTGGGATTTTTGCGCTACCAGGCAATGCTACCCGAATTCAGGCTGGTGGAACCTATTATGGCGCGCTGGAAATGAGCGGGAATGTCTGGGAATACTGCGTTGGGGCTTTGTATATCACTTCTATTGCAGGAAGTGTCAACTTTACAGATGCCCCCGGTGATGGGGTATTAGGAACAAATGGCCAGGCAAATCAGAATGGATGGCCATCCATTACTTCGGGCGGTCATGTCATCCGAGGCGGTTCCTGGAATGACAACCTGGCTGAACTCCGCGTAGCCAGCCGTTATATCGGCTGGAGTGGAAATCGAAACTATAATACCGGAGGCAGAGGGGTTCGATGAGCCCGAACAACTCCTTTAAATTCACATAAAAGCTAAAGTTGATTTTTATGACAAAACGATACTCATACCTTATTTGGTTGATAAATGGCCTTCTGCTGGTCATTTCATGCCAAAGTTTACACGCGAATAATCTACGTATCCGAAATGTATCTCCAGACCTAACCAATGGCACGGTTACATTTGACATCACCTGGGATAACAGCTGGAACCTGGAGACATTAGGTGCCCCATACCACTGGGATGCCTCATGGACTTTTGTGAAATGGAGAGAATGTAATGCCCCCATTTCTGATCCCTGGACACATGGCCTGGTTGATACGAGTTTGGCTGCTCATAGCTTCGGAAGCCTTGAGCCTACCCGATCTGATGGTTTTTCCATTGGAATAGATAGTATTCCATTTAACCATGGCGCCATGCTGAGAAGAGTTACAAATGGCCTTTTCCCTACTCAACCCTACCAAACAGTGACCCTTAAACTAACGAACCTGCCTGCGACAGGAGATTATGATGTCAGGGTTTTTGGCGTGGAGATGGTATATGTGCCAAGGGGAGAATTTCTGCTGGGAGGCACCAGTGAAACATATCCTTTTAATGTGGGGGGACAACCTGTGCTTGTTAAAAATGAGGGACCCATTCAAATATTTTGGCAAAGTTTAAATGTGACCTTAACCGACTCCTTCCCTAAAGGATACAACCCTTTCTTCTGCATGAAATATGAAATTTCACAAGGGCAGTATTGCGATTTTTTGAATACGCTTTCCGGTATTGCTCCCAACTTGTTGTTTGTCAATCAATACAATAATGATCGAAACCGTGTTCAATCCGGTGGCACGCCGCCAGATATATATTATTCTGATCGTCAAGATCGGGCTAATAACTATATGAATTGGACAGACTTGCTGGCCTATCTGGATTGGGCATGTTTAAGTCCCATGACAGAGTTGCAATTCGAAAAGGTTTGTCGAGGAAATGGTCCTTATGTGCAAAATGAATATGCCTGGGGAAGTACAGATATTGCCCCAATAACGCTTCTCAGTACCCCAGAGGATGGGACAGAAATAGCACAAAACCCAGGTGCAAATTGCAGCTATAATAATTTAACCTTGACAGGAGGTGATGGGGGCAGAGGGCCTGTCAGAGTGGGGATTTTTGCTACAGCTACAGTTACCAACAAAATGGAAGCAGGCGCTTCTTACTACGGGATCATGGAGTTAAGTGGAAACCTTTGGGAGCAAATGGTAATCGCTACAACCCAAACTGATAACTTCCTATTCAGCGGTTTGTGGGGAGATGGTTACCTGGATAGTTTAGGGTATGCGAATGTGGCTACCTGGCCATTCCCTAATGCTATAAATGGGGTAAACAATGCCTATCATTCATTACGAGGCGGAAGCTGGTACCATGGTACTACCAGGTTAAGAACTTCTGATAGAAATTATCACTATTACGGAAATAATCTTAGAGGAAGCGATTTCGGGGGCAGAGGAGTTCGATAAAACACACGCATTCAATTTTATTTTCAAATGAAAAAAATAACTACATATCTCAGATTTATCGCATGTAGCATCATAGCTTTATGTGCAATCTCCCCGCTATCAGCCAATAACCTCCGAATCCAAAATATCTCACCCGATTTGGTCAATGGCACAGTCACATTCGACATTACCTGGGATAACAGCTGGAACCTGGAGACCTTAGGAGCTCCCTACCACTGGGATGCAGCCTGGACATTTGTGAAGTGGCGCGAATGTAATGCACCCATTTCTGTTCCCTGGACGCATGGCCTGCTAGACACCAGTTTTGCAGCCCATAGCTTTGGTTCATTAGAGCCTACACGATCAGACGGTTTTTCTGTGGGAATAGATAGTATGCCATTTAACAATGGAGCGATGCTACGTCGGGTAACAAATGGTCTATTTCCTACGCAACCCTACCAAACGATTACCTTAAAGCTTACCAATCTTCCTGCCACGGGTGATTATGACATCCGGGTATTTGGCGTGGAGATGGTGTATGTTCCCCAGGGAGAGTTTTTATTGGGAGGGACAAGTGAAAGAAGTGCATTTAATATCAATGGACTTCCTGTACTGATTAAGTCAGAAGATGCAATCCAGCTCAATTATGGAAATTCCTCTACAAGTCTTCCAGACTCATTTCCCAAGGGCTATAAGCCTTTCTTTTGCATGAAATATGAGATTTCCCAGGGACAGTATTGCGATTTTCTGAATACACTTTCAGGTACAGCCCCCAACCTGCTCTTCGCAAATGAATACAATAATTACCGTAACCGTGTTCAGTCAGGTGGAACGCCGCCAGATATATATTTCTCCGACCGTCAGGACAGAGCAAATAATTACATGAACTGGACAGATTTATTAGCTTATCTGGATTGGGCTTGTCTTCGTCCGATGACAGAACTTCAATATGAAAAAGCCTGCCGGGGTAATGGCTCTTATGTGCAAGATGAATATGCCTGGGGCAGTACAGATATCACGCCGATAACTTTGATCAGTACCCCTGAGAATGGGACCGAAGTGGCCCAAAACCCAGGCGCAAATTGCAGATACAGTGCTAACGGTCTTACGGGAGGTGATGGAGGAAGTGGTCCTATAAGAGTAGGTATCTTTGCTACGGCTTCTGTGACCAGTAAGCAGGAAGCAGGTTCTTCTTACTATGGAATCATGGAAATGAGTGGAAATCTTTGGGAATACGCTGTAATCGGCCATAATCTTGCCGCTCATAATCAATATGACGGGCGGTGGGGAGACGGATATCTTGACACCTTGGGATATGCAAATACAATCAGGTGGCCTTTCCCCAATGTAGCAACCAATAATGGAAGTGTCTATAAGGCTTTAAGAGGGGGGAATTGGAATAGTGGTATAAATGACCTTCGTGTATCTGACAGATATTATCATTACCATCGATATAATGAACGAGGATATTGGAGCGGGGGAAGAGGAGTCCGATAGGCTACATTAAGTATTTTTCATCCCATTTCAATATGTAATCAAACTATCCTCATGGGTTTCCCATCCTGGCACAGACATATCATTTCTTTCGGACAACAGCTTAAAGCTGGCAAAGCATGCTTTTTGTTTGTGTCTTTCCTATGGGTGATGGTCGGAATCCAGGCCCAACCGGCAAATGATAATTGTGGTGATGCTACCCTTATCTCTATCCCAGCAAATGGGTTTGCTTATGACAGTGTCTTTAGTGATACCGTAAGCCTGCTTGGCGCTACAACAGAATTTGGAGAGCATTTTGAAGCGGGGCAGCCCAATAGCAAATCTGTTTGGTTTAAATTTTCTTTACCTACTACCCGCCAGGTACGCATCCTATTGGATCAAACCAGCAATATGACACCTCCCAGTGCGGGCTGGACATTGTACAGTACCGATAATTGTGTACCGGGTGCAGGAGAAGTTGTTACCCCTTATATTTTTAACATAGAGGGCTTTACACACAAATGCCTTCGGGCAGGAGACTATCTACTTCAGGTAGGGGCTGTTTCAGGGGCAAATGGAGATATATTTTTCAATATGACTTTAGGGCCTTCCACTGCCCAGGAGATTCCTTATGATTATGCTGCCGCGCCCTATGATTTTGGGGTAATCAGCAGCCCTATTCCTCATGCTGTCGCTTATGAAGTGGGGTGCCAATCTGTTTTTGATGGCGAACTCAGGTGTCCTGATAGCACCTTTACCAAAAGTAGCTGGCATATTTTCCAGACAGATAATGATGTAGACTATATTAGATTGGAGCTGGAAGAAGATCCTTTTAATATAAATGATCCGTCCACACGCCAATTTGGCTATGTTTTATATGAAGGAGATGCCCAAAATGATTCTACAGGACTTCCCGTGATTGGCGGCTGTGATACCCTGAATCAGTCGCTTTCCGGCCAATATGCCAGTGTGATTTATCCTTGTTTGCTAAAACCGAATACGACATACAGTATTCAACTGCTTTATCCAACGGATTACTTTGGTCGAATAACAACTCGCCTATATGAACAGGGAATTGGTCAAACGCAGGGAGCGGATCCCGGCAATCTGCCAGCCAGCCATATGGCAGGCCCTCTCTCCATCGGAACTTCATTTGTTGTCAATGATACATTTAGCTGTGATGCTTTGATTGCCAATTATGGCTGCGGGAATCTGGCTGCTGACACCATTTATCAAAGCGGGATCCCTTATGATTTAGGCTGGTGGGTGACCTTTACCCTTAATGGATATGAGACAGTGGATATGAGTCTTCTGGCCAATGGACAGCCCAATCCCATGATGTTCCTGTATCAGGGAGATATTACAAATAGCTGTAACCTGGTCAGAATTGACTCCTTTTTTACCTTTCGGAAACAAAGCTGTTTGCCTCCGGGAACTTACAGTATCCTGGTTCGCGGCAGCATTCATCTGCCTGCCTGGCCGGCGAATACTACTTCCCTGGGGAAGCCCGCCCGCCTGACAGTCACGATTGACCCCATTGGGCAAAATGCGTTTGGACTTTTTACCTCTAGCCAAATAGAACAAATCAATAGCCTGAATCCCTTGAGTTCAGGGGTAGTGAATACTTCCTCCCTCAATTACCTGGATTGTCGTACCACTGTCCTGCCGCAGGCAAATCTTTGCAATCCTGGTAATGATCGGGCAATGTATCGCCTGATACATATCAATAGACCTGGCATGCTGACCATTGGTGGCGGAAACTGGCAGCATTTGCAATATCAATTATTTCAAGGAAATGCGGCACAGGCGCCAGTCAACAATGGTTTATTGGGAGGTTTGTCGGATATAGCAGGATGCCAATCTACCTACAATTCTTTCCTTGCTTGCCTGGATTCTGGCATATACACCTTGGTGACTTATGGCAATTCAGCCGATGTGAATCGTGCGGATCAGCCCTGGGTTCGGTTCGATACACTGACGAATCAATTTGGCCTTTTCAGTTCGGTGGAAGTTGATCAGGTAAATTCACTCAATCCATTGGTTTCAGGAGTTCCTGACACAACAACTTATAACCGCTTGGATTGTCGAACGACAGTAATACCAAGGGCAGATTCCTGTAGCGGAGTTCATGATCGGGCCATGTATCGCCTGATTCAGATAGGTCAGGATGGGATTTTGACAGTGGGGGGAGGAAATTACCAACACCTTCAATATCAATTATTTAGGGGAAATGCGGCTCAGGCTCCCATCGTAAATGGAATGCTTGAAAATTTAGCGGACCAGGCTTGTTGTCAAAATACCCAATCCCCTTTTAAGGTTTGCGTGAGTCCTGGAGTTTATACCCTGGTGACTTTGGGAAATGCGAATGACCTAAACAGGGGAGATCAACCCTGGGTTCGTTTTGATGCTTTTCCTCCAACATCTTTCACAGATACGCTTTCGGTTGAAAATATGGATACCCTCTCCTTAAGTGGGACCAATCCTATTCTTGCTACTGCTACGCGATTTGATTGCTATGACAATCCGGACACCCTGCTGGGCTATGCTCCTTGTTTCGGTGCGACCAAGCAAATCTATAGAGAGTTTTATCTCTCGGCTCCTTCGGCATTGAAATTTGAAGATTTGAGCCAGGCATTTCAAAACAACAGTGGTTTTATTCGGCATCGCCTGTTTAAAGGGAGATTTAACCAGGGAGGTTTGGAGAGTTTGATACAGGACTGCTTTACGAATTTCACCCTCCAGGTTTGTGACACCTTATCAGCAGGCTGGTATACGGTTGTTACCTATGGCGGAGAAGGGGGATCATTTAATTCACCCACCTACTGCGGCGGCCTTGGGGGAGTTATCGGGAATGAAACCTCATTCAGAATCACCATTCTTACGGCAGCCAGTACCAATCAATTTGGGCTTTTTACCCCTACCCACATTGACAGCATCAACAACTTACTCCCCCTGGCACCGGGGCAAAGCTATGCGAGTACGGCGAATTATTTCGATTGCCAGACTACGCTTTTGCCTGCGTCTGTGGCCTGCTCAAATTCAAATGATCGTGCCATGTATCGCCTGATCAGGATTTATGTAGATGGCATTCTGACGGTTGGAGGTGGGAATTGGCAAAACCTGTCCTATCAGTTATATGAAGGAAATGCTGCCGCGTCCAACATATCTGCAGGAAAGCTAACTGACCTGACAGACCTGGCTTGTTGCCAATCGACCTATAATAGATTTAAAGTATGCGTGAGTCCGGGATATTATACCCTGGTTACTTTCGGTAATGCTTCGGACCTAAATCGTGGGGATCAACCCTGGGTCCGGTTTGACCTGATCTCCCCTACCCTATTTACAGATTCTCTCAATCCGGAGGTCTTAGCTCCGCTTTCTTATAGCGGGACAACTTGTGTAACAGCAACATCAACCCGTTTTGATTGCCAAAATAATCCGGATACGATTTTAGGATATGCGCCTTGTCTGGGTTCGACCAAACAGATTTATAGAGAATTTTACCTTTCAGATCCGTCCTCCATTGCGTTTACCAATCATAATATTCCATTTCAAAATAATGATGGAAATGTGCGCCATCGCATTTTCAGTGGTCGTATCAGCCAGGGAAACCTGACAGGCCTGGTTAGAGATTGCTTTACCTCATTTTCGATGAGTACATGTGATTTTTACCCGGCAGGCTGGTATACTGTTGTGACTTATGATGGAGGGGGAACCTATAGCAATCCTGCATATTGTAACAATATTGGGAAGGCGATAGGGGACGAAACAGGCTTTAGCATTTGCCTGCTTAGTTCAGGTGGAGCCAATCAATTTGGCTTATTCCAGCCGACAGATGTTGATTCTATCAACAACTTGAATCCCCTGGTACCAGGGACCGCCTATAGGAGTACATTAAATCCTTTTGATTGCAGACAAACTTTTTTACCAGAAGCAGACTCTTGCAACAGTGGAAATGATCGGGCCATGTATAGGCTCATTTCTGTTGGGCAAGATGGAATTTTGACAGTTTGGGGAGGGAATTGGTATCATTTCCAGTATCAGCTTTTCAGGGGAAATGCTCAAACTGCCACGCTCAACGGGAATCTGCTTTCTGCGCTGGATTTGGTAGATCAGGTATGTTGCCAATCAACTTATTATCCTTTTAAAGTCTGTGTCAGTCCAGGTATCTATACCCTTGTCAGTTATGGTAATTCAGGAGATGTCAATCGGACAGATAGGCCCTGGGTGCAATTAGATACTTTTCCGCCCACTGCCTTTACCAATCCCTTATTCCCGGAAAACCTCGATACCCTTTCTCTTTCTCAAACAGTAATTGTCGCTACTCCAACCCGCTTTGATTGTAACAATAATCCTGACACCCTCCTGGGATATGCTCCCTGTAGTGGTACTACCAAGATGGTTTATCGGGAATTCTATTTAAGTGATCCTTCTTCACTTGATTTTGATGATTTGGGTTCTCCTTTTGTGAATAATAACCATTGGGTTCGCCATCGTATTTTTCAGGGAAGAGTCAGCACGAATTCGCTTAGCAGCCTGATTCGGGATTGCTTTGTCAATTTTGATATGGGAACCTGTGAGCTGTATCAACCGGGTTGGTATACGGTGGTTAGTTATGGAGGGAGAACGCATTTATGCGGTATGCAGGGGACTGAAATTGGGGATGTGACCTCCTTTAGGATTGAATTAAATCCGACTTATCCCCAGCCTCAGTTCAATACTTTTGCAAAGGCAGAACAGGTAAATAGCGGCCTGGGAATCTCCTGGCGGCCACAGCCGGCTCAGGGGCATACAGCATCTACTCCCAAACAGGACACTACCTATATCCTGGGAACAGAATATTTTGGCTGTTTTGATGATTTACCCTTCCCCACGGGAATAACCCCTTGTGATACAAGCTACAATCGCATTAGCTATCGTGTTTTCCAATTGGATAAAGCTTCGATGGTTTTTATGTCGGGCTTTAATCCCTATCCTTACGGCTATAATACGCGCTTATATCAGGGGGATATTACCCAAAACACTGCTCCTTATTCAGTTATTCATGATTGTTTTGGCGATAAGATGCGCATGTGTCTCGATCCGGGAGTCTATACCCTGGTGACATTTGCTAAGGATATGCATATTGGGTATAGCCTCACCCCGCGCATTTACCTTGACTCACTTGGTGTATCAAAATACAATGATGCAGCCCATGCTTATGATTTTGGCAATGTGCCTTTAGATGGCGTGCAATACCTGGCAGCTCCGGGTAGCTCACCGGATGCTTTGGGCCGTCCTGGGAGCAATGATTTTATCTTTTGCAGTACAGATGCTCAGCCCACCGATCCCTCAGATGTTTGCTATATCGGCAATACAAGCCTTCCCTATGGCGGTAATCATCCACTCAGTCCCCGCCAAAACCTATGGTATACCCTGGAAACAACAGGGCCCGGAAATCTGGAGATTTCCGTTTACCCACTAACACCGGGAAAAACAACGCGCCTGCCTTTTGCTGTTTATCTGGTCTCCAATAATACCTATCCGCTTACGGATAGCACTTCAGCTGATCTGACACTGATAGCCAGAAGCAGCAATAATTGTAGTTATCATGCACAATCGGTCACCATTTTCAGAGACCCCTGTGCTGTAAGTACTTCTGACAGATATGTGGTTCTGGTGGACAGACACGCCTACAATACAACCGATCCCTATTTGCCAAATATGCAAGTCCAGGTGGGGGCTCGCTTTTCTGCTTTGCCACCGTCCGTTGTTCAATATGATCATTATTCTCAGGCCAATGTCATTAATGGAAATCCTACCACAAGCTGTTCTGCTCCTTACCAGCTGGGTCCGCTTTCGGTAGGAACCTATACCGGTTGTGAAGGGAACCTGACTTGTGCAACCAAAGACGCAACAGACCAAAATGCCTGCGGCTTGAAAACCATTTGGTACAAATTTGAAGTAGCGGGCTCCGGCAGGCTTCGCCTGAATTATACGCGGACGGATAATGGCCAAACAGGCTATCATGCAAATGATATTCAACTATATCGGGAGATTGTGCCCTTTGATTCCACTTCTGCAGGCTTACAGCGGATTCCGCTGATCAGCACTGGGCAGCTAAGTGGGAATCCGAGTCTTCCGGGATCCTTTTCATGGGGCCAGACCTGTTATTCTTCAGGGGTATACTATGTCATGATTACAGGGTGTAATTTTCCCTCAGCTACTGTTTATCCCCGTATCTGGCTGGAAGAATTTCCTGGTGATTATTGTCAGGATTCTATTCAGGTAAATATTCCCTCTCCGGGTATATTTTTAGATACAGCAGTGGTAGACTGCTGGACAATCGGTGATGGACCCGGTGAAAATAGTGTATCGAGCATGGGCTGCCTGGGAGATCCTATTGGGCTGAAATCAGGTTGGTTTCACATTGCTATTTCTGATACCCAAAAGATGGACCTGAACATTGAATTGTTTGAAAATACATCGGCTTCAGGATTGAATGTGAGATATCGCATAGGAAATGGAAGTTGCCAGGGCATGAATTTTGAAAACTGTGTGGATGATATCAGGAGAATTTTGAACCTAAAGTGTCGTCAGGATAGTGGAATCTGGATACAGGTAACCTTGCCTGCAAATGATACGGGGAAGGTTATCCTCAAAGTAGAAGCTGTTCCATCGCCCGACCAGAATTGTCAACCTCCCGGTTATGGGCCAAGAGCCCGATTCGA
Source organism: Bacteroidia bacterium (assembly GCA_030430845.1). Taxonomy (GTDB): domain Bacteria; phylum Bacteroidota; class Bacteroidia; order Chitinophagales; family Saprospiraceae; genus JANQPA01. Next base: position 49,699 of record JAUIKE010000041.1, read on the forward strand.
TTTTGGCCATGCCTGCGCTGGAGAGGTAGTTAATTTTATCAATAATTCTACTCTTGGGGCCAATTATAACTTCAAATGGAATTTTGGAGATCCACCCTTTACATCAACCTTATTTGCTCCTACCCATGTATATCCTCAGTCCGGAACCTATACAGTTATCTTGTATATGTATGAAGGGGCGCAGTTAGTAGATAGTAATTCCCGGCAGATTTTTATTTATCCCATTCCCAATATAGGCATAGTTGCCCCTTCCCAGGTATATGCCGGGGATGTGGTTTCTATCAGTCAAAATTCAACAAATACGATTGCCAGCGCTACCTATTACTGGACGATCTGTCGGGATAGCAGTGGATATAATTTATGTAAAGCATTTTCTGGAGGTTCTATCCCCCCCCAGGTCTTTAACAAGCCTGGTATATACGAAGTCTGTCTGACTGTCGCCAATGGCGCCTGTGCCCGAACTCTATGCGACTCGATAGCTGTTAAGTTTCGAAATTTTTATGTCGGCGGTCCTTATGATGGTGCAGATAAAAGAGATAGCATTGGCTGTCAAAGCTTCAATTTTTATGTCGGCGGTCCTTATGATGGCGCAGATAAAAGAGATAGCATTCCTTGCCAAAGCTTTAATTTCTTTGTAGGAGGCCCTTATGATGGAGTAGACAGAAAGGATAGCATTCCCTGTCAAAGCTTTAATTTCTTTGTTGGTGGCCCCTATGATGGGGCGGATAGAAAGGATAGCATTCCTTGTCAAACGTTTAATTTCTATGTCGGCGGGCCTTATGATGGCGTTGACAGGAAAGATTGTGCCTTTTGTCAGGCATTTAACTTTTATGTAGGTGGTCCATATGATGGCGCAGATGAAAATATGGATCTCCAGGCATGTATGGATACCATGCAGTCTATTTGGAGTGGCGGATCATACGATGGATTTGGGCACTTCCTGAAAGAAGTGAATTGTAATGTATATTCTATCTGGAATGGGGGGCCCTATGATGGTGCAGCCATGGGAGAAGAAAACAGTGATTGTCCTCGCTTTAACTTCTATGTAGGTGGCCCTCATGATGGGGCAGATAGAAAGGATAGCATGGATTGTCAGACATTCAATTTTTATGTCGGAGGACCATACGATGGCGTGGATCGGAGAGATAGTGCAAGCTGCGAACAATTCAATTTCTTCGTTGGTGGTCCTTATGATGGGGCGGATCGGAGAGATAGCGCAAACTGTGAACAGTTCAATTTCTATGTGGGCGGCCCTTATGATGGGGCAGATCGGAGAGATAGTGCAAACTGTGAACAATTCAACTTCTTCGTTGGCGGCCCCTACGATGGCGTCGATCGGCGGGATAGTTCCATTTGTGATAAATACAATTTCTATGTAGGTGGTCCTTATGATGGCGCTGACCGGGATGGTTCTGGTATGATCTCGGCACCCTGGATCACCATTTGTGAAGGAGACCCGGCTGTCTTTACGACAAGTTCTCCAACAAATTGGTATGCCCAGCCTACTGGTGGCACACCATTCCTGACAAATGTTTCTACTCACATCATATCAAAACTGATAGATCCGATTTTTATCTATGTTGATGATGTATGTGGGGGAGTAGAAAGAGTGCCTATCGTGGCTCATGTGATTGATACACTGGACCTCTCATTTGAAGATACAGTAAACTGCGTAGGAATACCTGGGTATTTTTCTGCAACCAGTCTTACACCAGGTCCTTCCATCGCTACTATAGGAACAGAGCTAACAAGTTTTGCTGCATCTGGGACTTCCCCCAACTTAAGGCAGTTGAGTTTTTCAAGTGGAAGCGGGCTAAGTTTTTCAAATCTTCATGACGGTTCTGCCGCTGCAAATGCATGGACCTATGCCAATACAGGCCCTTCAACCGTTTGGGTACAATGGAATTATTTCCAGGCCATGTCTGTTGATCGGATAGATTTCTGGGAAAGCGGGAATGATCCCAGCAAATATCCCCAATTAGCACGCCTCTATTTTGCTAATAGCCAGGGTTGGAACCTTGTCAAGGTGTTTTCTAAAGACGAATTGAGTAGTAGCCAATTTAGCTCTGGTCTCATCTGCGAAAGCGCAGGCAACTACAGCCAAAGATGGAAGCTAGAGTTGGATATGGATGCTGCTTCATCGCCCGTTTGGAGCGAATTTCAGGTATATGCAAACCAGTTGAGTAGCAATGGAAATGTGCAATGGGACTTTGGGGATAATAGCCCTCCTGCATTTGGAGGAAGTGTTGGGCATTCTTATCAGGCTCCTGGGACCTACACTGTGACCATGTCTGCATTTTCAAATTGTCCCTGCCCAAGTGCTGTAAGTAAAACCATCACAGTAGTTGACACATGTCAGCCTTTGCCTTTGCTGGAACAAACGTTAAGCGGCAACTGGGCAAAAGGCCCTGCTGCGTCCCTGAACTGGTGGGTCTCCGGGCATTTTGAAATGGCCACACTCCAAAAGTACCTCAATGGGCATTGGATGGATTTAGAAACGGTAGCAAATGAAAATCTGCCCATTTACACTTTCCTGGACCCAGAGGCTCAGTATGAGTTTGCCAACTTATACCGAATGAAAACTTATGATGGAGCTTCAAACCACTACAGCAATGTAGTGGAACTTCGCCTGGACCTGGCAGAAAGAGAACTCGTAATTTACCCCAATCCCGTCACTGAAGGCATAGTAAATCTGAAAGTGGTATTGCCCCACACTACCCAAATCAGAGCAGATTTATATAATATCCATGGGCAGCTAATACGCCCTTTATTATCAGATCGAATGGAAGGGGTCAAGACTTATTCTTTTACAACCCATGATTTGACATCAGGGATGTATTTCGTTCATATCTGGATTGATGGAGGGGTGGTGGTGCGGAAGTTGGAGGTTGTTTGGTGATGGGGAATGATGGATCACATAATGGGAAATAGGTGTCGTATATTTGGGTGTAGCTGCACAAAAGGATAAAATCTTTCACTTTTAATGGTACCAGGATCATTTGCTCATAAAGTTATCCTACCTCACACCCCAAGCTCCTATTCCTAAATTCGATGCCAAGGGGTAGATTTTTTTCTGGGGTGTTTACGATGCCAGGCACCAAAAGTGACGAGTTCTTCATTAACAGCCTTTATGGGAAAGATATTAGGTTTGAATCCCTTAGGCAGCCATTCGGGTGTAGGACAATTTTCCTCAAGCACATTTTTTTATCAGATTCTGGACATTGTCCCATTGTTGATTTTTGTGTGCAACCCTGAGATTGACAATTTGCTGTGCGCCTGGTTTTGTCCATCGTTGTC
>JAUIKE010000270.1 GCA_030430845.1 Bacteroidia bacterium
GAGCTTGTCGAAGGAGCCTGCCCTGAGCTTGTCGAAGGGAGTCTTCGAGGAGAAATCTCCTGAGTTATTGATAATCAGACCTTTAATGAATGAGTTCAGGAGATTTCTCCTCACAAAGCCTCCCTTCAGTAAATTCAGGGCAGGCCATCGAAATGACAAACTACTTGAAACAAATTGATGATTTATTTTATCGCTATTCCTTAGCTATTCCTTAGTGGAGAAAGACTCAAATAAGCATACAAAAATGGCAAAGCGGAAACCCACTCCCAGAAAAAGAAAAAACGCAGAAGATAAGGACACCGTCATTATCAGCATGAATGATCTGGCTGATAAGTTGATATGGGAAAATTTCCAAAAATCAATGGATGAAAATACTGTAAAAAAAGTACTCACTGATTTTGGGGAAATCACGATTCATCCTGATGCGCAAACCGCTACGCTTTCTAAAAAAGCGATGGCTGCACTTTTATTGGAAGATATTTCAGCTCCGGAAACGGGTGATGAAGCTGACGATTTGGAAAACTTGCTGCATGTAGAGAAAATGTATGAAATGTTTCCTGATGAAGCCCAATTTGCTTTCGAGCGGGCAAAAGCCTATTTGGAATTGGGGAAGGCAGAAAAAGCAAAGAAGCTTATTTTTCAAAATTATGAAAAGTATAAGGGTTTTCTCCCCATCGACCTGTTGTATGGGCATTTCCGTTATGAACAGGAGGGAGTCAATTTGAGGAAAGAACTTTTTGGAGACGAAATCAATCTGCATAAAATCTACCCTAAAAGGCAGGCTTTTACAGAAAGTGAGTTTATGGAATATGTCATCCTGCAGGCCATTTGGTATGCGAAGGAGGGAGAATATGAAACCGCCCGAAAAATAGCCTCTTCTATATGCCTCCTTAATCCAGATGCGAAAATAGTCCAGACAAGATTACTGGTAGAAATCGGCAAAATTCAGCATCCACGCAAAGCAAAAGCACTAAGAGCTATGTTAATCCTGATCATACTACTAGACAAAATTGTCATACCTCCTTTTTTGACAGGATTACAGGATTTTCAGGATTAACAGGATGCCATTTGTTTTTCTTGTAAATCCTGAAAATCATGTTTATCCTGTCTAAATCTTCTCTTCAGGCTGGCTAACTAGGCAAAATGTCTAGTAAGATCAATCCTGATCCTTATTGGGTTGTTGATCGGCCTTATTTGGGGTGTTTTTGCGCTGGGGCGCTGGATTATTGGGTTGTTTTGAAATGGCTTATCTCCGGCCGCAGCTAAGAGTTTGTGAAGCTATCACTGCTTTTTTTGCAAGTATAAGTTCTTGTGGAGTGGTAAATTTTTCAGTTAATATATACATCAGCTCATGAGCTGACCCTACGCGCTAAAACTGACAAGGATAATCATCGCAATCCGTACTGCAATCACCACAACAATCTCCACAGTCATTGCAAATACTGATGAACACAATCACCCCGATCAACAAACTGATCAAATAAAGAACTCCACAAACCATCAGTATGCCCTTTGCACCTGTGTTTTTGCCGGGCTTCTTCTCAGCCCGCCGCAGTTGTCGTTTAGCCCTTTTCTCCTGCTGCCTGAGTTTCATCGCAATCCAGGCACGATTCCTCGAAATGCCTTTCGCGGCAATGTACAAACCGATAGGCGCAGCAAGCAATATCCCCAGCAAGCCATAGTCAAGGGAAAAAGATTCCCCCGCGCCGCGATCTGCCGCAGCAAACAGCTGCTCGTGAAATACCACCAGCAAAAAAGCAATATAGCTGGCTGCAAAGCGCGCAGGCTTCAGCGGATTGGTCCAGGCGGCCACGCCCCGCTGCACCCGGCCGATCGTCCGGGCAAGGGTAGGGACGGAGGCCTTTTCGATGCCGCTATGCGGCGTACAGACGTGGGGAGATTCCCCCAGGTTGGCGGCCAGGTTGAGCATCAGCCGGGAGTTCAAAGATGTTTTGACATCTTCGGGGAAGGGCGCGTTGCGGATCAGTTCCTGAATGCTTTCCGCCTTCCGCCAGAGCCAATCCGCGGTCTGTTGTTTGGCCTCTTCCTGCGGAATGTCGGGCTGAAGCAGCAAGAGGTTGAACGATCCTTCCGCCTCGTCCTGCTCCACATCCTTCCATGCGTCGAGGCCATAGACCAATTCCCCAAAGGCAGCGCCAATTTCGGCCATATCCTCCCGCCATGCAGGCTTTTGAACCGCATCGGCCCCTTTGGCAAAAAGGTAGCCCGTGATGGCAGCCGAAGGCGCCGCATGCCAATCCAGCAGGCCCGCGATTTCGGCTGTCACCGGCCGGGCGGTCTCCCGCCGGCGATCTTCCTCCTGGTATTCCAGGAGGCGCTGCCGGTCAATGCCCCAGCCCGCCAGGCGGTCGTCGACCTTGCTGAAAGGCCGGGTAAAAAATCGTTGTGCCATTTTCCAGACAAACTGCACGCCATCCTGCATGTTGTCGCGCACCTTCATCTCGGCAAAGATCAGGTTGATATCTGCGGCGTACTGCAGGCTTAGCGGCAGGGCATCCGCCGCCGGAACAGCAAAGCAGCTGCGCGCACCCAGCTTCGGGTCCCACTGCTCCGTGTCCACTTCCTGGATCACGCTGAGCAGTTCCGCCAGAAAGACACAGTCAAAGTTGAGGAGCATGCGGCTCCGCTGCCCATAGAGGCTGCCCATGGCCTTGCAGGTGCCGCAGTAGTGCTTGCGGTACCAGTCTTGTTGTTCCGCCTGGCTGCAGCCTGTATTTTTCATTAATCCGAACATGGTGGTGGGGGGTTAATGGGTGATGGTTTTGCCCCTGAAGGTTGGGATTAATGGCTTTTTTTGGGAGGATTTTGGGCTGGGGTGGGGGTGATTATTGTTAGTGGGGGGCGGGGGTAGCTTACCAAATGAATAGTTTGTAACTTTGTTTGGCGGCAAATTCACCTAACAATAAAAACACATTTGTTCAGTGAATATGAGGTACAAGTAGGAATATTAATTAGACTCAATGGCATGATATCTTCAGCGGAATTAGAAAAATTACTTCCCAAACTTGAACAGGATAGAATCGAAAAAACCATTTCTGTAAACGACTCCAAAAAATTTGGGGAGGCCATTTGCTCCTTTGCCAATGATTTATCAAATAAAAAACTGCCTGGTTATTTAATCATTGGTGCCAATGATGATGGCACAAAGGCAGGGATGAAAATTACGGAGCAAAACCTGCAAACCCTCCTGAACTTTCGCACAGATGGCCGAATTGTTCCCCCGCCTTCTATGACCGTCGAAAAGTATATCTACCCTGATGGAGAGCTCGCCGTGGTGGAAGTTCAACCTCACTTTTTGCCGCCAGTAAGATTCAATGGGCAGGTATGTATACGGGCGGGTATTCGGCGAGGCTATGCCAATGAAGCTGATGAGAGGATTCTCATTGAAAAAAGGACAACATTTGCCCGCTCTTTTGATGTGCTGCCCTGTAAAGGAAGTAGCCTGGATGATATCAGCCTGGAGTTGTTTAAGCTTCGGTATCTTCCCTCTGCCATTCATCCGGATGTGCTGGCAGAAAATGGAAGGGAGCTGAAATCACAACTGGCGTCATTGAAATTTTTTGATTTAAAGGAAGATTGCCCGACCTATGCGGGAATCCTGATGTTTGGAACCAATCCCCGTTTTTTTATTCCGGGAGCTTCCGTCCAGTATGTTCGTTTTTCGGGGAACGACGAGGCTAGTGATTTTGATTTTGAACATCGCTTTGATGGGGATTTGACGACTCAATTGGGACAAATGGAAGAGTTCATCAAAGCGAATATTGTGAAAATGGTCCTGCCGGAATTAGGAAGCCAATACGTTTCCCAATACCCATTACGCGCAGTAAAGGAATTGCTTTTTAATGCCGTTATTCACAAAGATTACCAATCCAATGCGCCCATAAAATTTTATGAATTTTCGGATAGAATAGAAATCTCAAACGCGGGAGGTCTGTATGGAAAAGCAAGCCCTGAGAATTTTCCCAATGAAAATGATTACCGAAATCCAGCCATCTCAGAAGCGGTGAAAAATCTGGGTTATGTGAATGGGTTTAATGTAGGCGTTAAAGCAGCGATTGCTGATTTAAGAAAAAACGGGAGCCCTGATCCTGAATTTATCACAGATCAGCCCACTTCATTTTTAGTCAAAATTTTTAAAAGGGGATAGCATGAAGACCATTATTTTTTTCAATAATAAAGGTGGGGTTGGGAAGACGACGCTGGTGTATCATATCGCCTATATGTTGGCAGAATTGGGAAAAAAATGCCTGGCTGTGGACCTGGATCCTCAGGCAAATCTGAGCTCCATGTTTTTGTCTGATGAAGAGTTGGAGCGGATTTATAGCGCAGATTCCCATCGGGAAACCCTGATTTCAGGTATTGAACCCCTCAACAGAGGGATTGGCGATATAAAAGAAGTTAAGATTCATGAGATCACCTCCAATATAGGATTGTTAGCAGGGGATCTCGATTTATCAGCTTATGAGGATAAGCTGAGTACCAATTGGAGCAAATGTATAGATGGCGATGAAGCCGCATTTCGGGTAGTTTCTTCTATTTCGAGAATCATAGAAAAAGCTGCTGAAAGCTATGAGGTCGACTATTGCATCATAGATGTGGGGCCCAATTTTGGGGCGCTAAACCGGGCTACCCTCATTGCGGCAGATTATGTCATTGTCCCGATGGGGGCGGATCTTTTTTCGTTACAAGGGCTAAAAAATTTGGGTAAACGTCTTCGGATTTGGAAAAGGGAGTGGGAAGATCGGGCATCCCGAAATCTGGCAGATGATTTATCTCTTCCTCATGGTGAAATACAACCCCTGGGCTATATAGTGATGCAGCATGGGATCAAAGAAAGCAGACCTGTCATGTCATATTTGAGATGGGCTAACAGAATACCTGCCGTTTTTAGGGAATTCGTATTGGAAACCCCTTCAGAGGATGCGGTCCTGGTGGAAAACGATCCCTACTGCCTGGCACTCCTCAAGCACTATCATAGCCTGATTCCCATGGCTATGGAGGTTAGGAAACCCATTTTTTTGCTGAAACCCGCAGATGGCGCCATCGGCGCTCACTACCAGGCCGTGCAGCGATCTTATGCTGATTTTAAAGCCCTGGCGATGGAAATTATGGAACGGGTGGATGTGTCTTCTCAGCAGATTATTGTCTGAAGAAGAGAAAGTTTTGAGCAAAAAATGCTGTCAGCAAGCTATCCTGTAGCATACCTCCTCCTACCGCAATAAACTCCTCTCAAAATTGGATAATTATATTAGTTCAGAGCTCTTTGTCTAGCTTTGATAAAGCTTTGAGGGGCTTTCTTTGCAATCCACATAAACAAATGAAATTTAATGTATCTACTATCCCTATACTTTTCTGAATAAAACAATTTTGCATAATCCAACAATGCATCTCTAACATCTTGCTCATTAAAGGGTTTTTGCATACTTTTTTTTTTGTACATTTTAATAAAATCATCAAGCCAGACATCATAATCAGTTTTTTTGCCGATGCTAAAGCGATCTTTGATTATTCTATCATCCATTTTGAATACTTCATTCCACCTAATTACTTCTTCAGTTTCTGGTAAAAATTTTAATTTCCAATCTCCTTTTCGGTTAGTTGATGTTGGTAAGGTAGTCCCCTCGAAACTTAAACGAATATTCTCTTTCTTAAAATAAGGATTGATAGCTTTACATTGAGATTTTTTTAAAGTAAGCAGGTCCTTCGCTTTTTTATGTGTACGGTTACATTTGATACACATTGGAGTAAGATTTTTCATGTTAACGGCAGCAAAAGGATAAATACTTTTTGCAAGCAAATGATCATAATCTTGTTTTTGATGTTTAAAATGAGTGAATTGTTCCATGCCGCAAAACGGGCACCAATTATTGTTTTGTGATTTTAAAAACTCTTCGTAATGGTCTTTAATGTTCCCAATTTGGTTTAATGTATCTTTATATAAATGATTGAAAAGGGTTTTTGTTACCTGCTGAATGGGCTTCGGTAAATCTTCTATAGTAATCCTGATAGTTGTATTTTGAAACAACTCTTGAATTTTATTCATTTCAAAGAAGGCTCTGTTTACTATTTCCTTTTCATTTTTTAAGGTTTTATATACATTGAAAAAGGCCTTTGATTTAGAGTAAAGCTCATTATTAAATGTAGCTTTTTTTGCTAATTCAGGAGGGAAATATTTTTCCGGATCAAAATTATCATTAGGACCAACGGATTCAATTTTTCTAAAGAAAGTATAGAGGCTTTCATTAAGTTTATTGACGGGATGGTTATATAGAAAGGTATAGATCTGAAGCATTTTAGTCTTTTTCTTCTTCTTTTAATTCCTCTAACCTTTCATACAAATAGATTTTTTCAATTGATTCTCCAAAATCATCAAGCCTTTGTTCTATTTGTTCACTGCTCGTTTCTTTTTGTAGCTTTTGTATTTCTTTGAATGCTTTTTGAGACATTGTTACTTCAAAAGCTTCTTCAAGCATTCGTTCAATTGATAATCCATAAGTTTGACGTCCTGGGTGATTAGCTGTCCCATCCTTAAAAATTAATACGTTTTCTCTTTTCGAATCACTTAATAGAAATGGAGAATGTGTGGTTATAATAAATTCTTGAAATTTTGAATGGTTTAGTTGAGCAAGGGTTGAAATAAATTCTGCTTTCCATTGCGGATTAAAATGAGTTTCAGGTTCATCCAAAAGAAATAATACATCTGGAGAATCAATCATTAGAAGAGAGCCTATAACATGTAATAATTGATGTTCGCCATCACTTAGATCAAAGTATCCGATATCCTCCTTTGCCCCTTTAACGTTAATTCGAACATTTTCTAGAAAAAATACTTTTTCATCTGGCGAAAGCTCTGGCATTGTATATTTTTGGTTTGGATATTCTGCCTCTTTTATAATCTCTTTCTTTTCCCTACTAAGCAAAATTTCATTCAACAATTCTAATTTGTAAAGAGAAGTATAGAAATCAAAAGCATCCTTAAAATATAGTTTGAAAAGCTTTTTTGTAATTTCATTTACATAAAAATCTAGCACCCATTTATCATTTCTTTCATCATAAAAATGACTGGTTGAACATTTTTTTAGAGCCCCTATATACTTATTTAACTCTGCCGTCACATTTATTGGGATCAATCTATTTTTATATCTTGGCTTCAGTTGAATCGAAATCCTAAATGATTCAAGTGAATCCAAAACTTTTATTTTGTTATGCAATAATTTTATTTCGGTTGAAGACCGAAAGATATTGTTTGCAATGAAAACAAAAAAATTCACGGTATTATCTAAAAGTAAAAGTCGAGTATCGGGAACTTTCTCTCCAGGTTTTTTTGTAAGATTAGTTACTGCATTTGAGTAATTCATGTAAGTTTCTAAAAACCTTCTACTGAGTGTTTCATTATTTCCAGAGGAGTATCCGACAATATTTTTAGGAAGAAGTGTATTTACATCGGTATGATTCAAAACAACCTCCCACGAATCACTCTTTTTTACATAAACAGTAGGAATTCCTTTGTTTTTGTTCTGAATGATTTTAATATGTTTAAAAGGTTTTTCTAAAACATATTCAATTTCAAATTGAAGCTCAGTCTGTTCATTTTCATTGGAGAAAGAAGAGAAAAAATCATCAAGATAAAAAAATATTTCAATCAGAATTTCAAGCAATTTTGATTTTCCTGAACCATTAACCCCAGCCAAGCATATTGGAGAGGTTGTTCCAATTGAATCATCGTTTGGATGGAATCTTTGATGAAAACCCTCTAGGGGATGAACATGAGGTCCCTTTATAAAATGGAAGTTTAAAAGTTTCATTCTTCTATTAATTTTAACTTTAGAATACCTTTGACTTTATCGACCTCCGAAATCAGTTTTGGGCCATTAATGTCATATTTCTCATTCCGTAATAGTTCGAAAATTTTCTGTTTCGTTTTTATGTAGGCATCTTTTTTTTGATGATTTAAAACTTCTTCTAATTCTTCAAAAGTGAAATAATTAGAACCAAATTCCTTTTTAATGACTTCAATAATTCCCATAGAGGTGATGTTTTTTGGGGAGTATAAATTTTCTTTTTCCGAGATAATATTGGACCTGTCTTTCTGATTTGCCCTCTTGCGATAAAGCTTTTCTTTTTTAATCTCCCTCAACAACGCCCGCGCATCCCCATCCGTCTCCAGCTGCTCCACCAGCTCCCCCCGAAAGGCCATCGCCAGGATCGCCTGCGGCAGATCATCCATCTTCCCCTTCAGCGAAGCATAGCGCGCCTCGATGGCGTCGGCCCGCGCGAAGAGGGACTCCACGCGATGGACGATTTCTTGTTGCTCTGCGAGGGGAGGGAGGGGGATTTCCATATTCAGTATTTGGGTTTTGGTTAAAGCTTGGCGAGTTACCCCATAATTTTCGTTAAAAATATAATCTTGGATAATAGGAGAAGAAAGGTAAAGGTTAATATATTGAGGAGAAACATTTCCTTTTGTTCTAATTATGGAGACATGTTGATTCACTCTTCCTCCATGTAGGTCTTTTGGGGCTAAACAAACTCTCCCAATTGAAGCGCCAGTTATATTTAGAAGGGTGTAGGACAATTTTCCTCAAGCACATTTTTTTATCAGATTCTGGACATTGTCCCATTGTTGATTTTTGTGTGCAACCCTGAGATTGACAATTTGCTGTGCGCCTGGTTTTGTCCATCGTTGTCC
>JAUIKE010000271.1 GCA_030430845.1 Bacteroidia bacterium
CTCCGCCGGAGCTTCCCAAGTGCAGTTTATGGCTCAGTTACCGATATTTCGCCTCTCCGAGGCTCTTAGCTTTCAGAACTTTACAGCCCTACCTCCGAGGATGCCTGAATCCTCACAGCCCTTACTTCCCTAACCACTCCAGGGCAAATTCCAAAATATCTTCCCCCTCTTTCACATACACATCCGGCTGAATGGAGCGCAAGCTTTCATCCCCATTGGGGCGAACATTGTAGCTTGTGGATACTTCAATAGGCAGTCTGGATCTTGATAATCTGCCCCGCATGATGTTATTGGCGAAAAAAGAAGAAATATTACCCGTGGGCCGGCCAATAATGGTACCCATCTCAAAATCTTTGAACATGGCTGCAAACATAGAACCCGCAGAGAAGGTACCAACCTCATTCAGCATGATGACTTCTCCCTGGAATTGTTTGGAGTCTTTGAAAGGTTTGGTGAACTTCTTTTTCACTTCGGCCAGTTCGCCGTCTTTGGCCCCCCAGATGGCCTTGGTATGTTTGTTAAACCAATAAAGCGGCCGCATCCATCGAACGGCTCCGGGAATGAAGGCACGTTTAAACCGATCCTTAAATTCCGGCGTCACGTACCAATAGGAACGGGCAACCGAGCGAAAGGGCTGATCGGCAAAATAGCGGCATAGGTATTCGGCATAGGTGTCGTCACCGCCGTCGTTGAAGCGATTATCGATGATGAGGTATTTAATGCCAGGCTGGGCATTGATGCGATCAAAGGCCTCGTCAAAAGCATTTTTGTAATACTTTTTTCCGGCACTGAAGAGGTTTTTAATATAGAGGTAGGCCGTTGAGTCATTCAGCTCATCTACATAAACAATGTCTTGTCGGCGTGGCTCAAAACCTGGCTGTTGCTGAAGCGTAGCCAGCGGAATGCCTGCTATCTGAAGGTTTTGGGTGGTTCCATTCGGCATTTCGACGACCAATTCAAAGGTGTCGCCCCAGCCATAAGCCAACCAGAGATAGAAGTAAAGCCTTTCGTTGAGCTGCAACAGATCCACCTGGTCGGATTCACCGCGGGCAAACAGCTTGACCTCTTGTTTGACCTCACTTATAGATCGCCCATTCATAGATTGGATGATGGCGCCTGCCGGTATATCGACCTCCTTTTGAAAATTATTGTAAACAATCAGCTCCTCCTCCGCAAAACGAGCTTCCAGAGGAAAGAATTTTCCACCGTTTTTCACATAATCACTGTAGAAGGGCGTGTATTGCATCCTCGTGTGCGCATCGTTATAAAAGGTGATCATTTTGTAGCAGACCCGCCAGAAAGCTATTCGGGAGAGCGAGTCGGGCAGCGTGGCTTTTAATTCTTCTGCAAAGGCATTCACTTCTTCCTCCGTGTGCGTATAAAAGGCATCGGGATGATTCTTTTGCACGAATCGGTTCAAGGCCTCCAGGTCGTAGGCCATGTCTTCTTTAGAAATAAAATCAGGTATGGGTTTGGTGGTTTGACAAAAGGAGCTAGCGACTGGTACCATTACCAGCAGGCAGAGTAAAGTGAGGTATTTCATTGTTGTTAGTTTTTCGAGGGGGTGAAGATAGGGAGATTTTTTTTGAATTGAGACAGTGCTGAAGAATGTAGGTCTATCATTTGGATAAAATAACGGCCAATTCTGCCTTTATTTGATCAGCTGTCTTCTGATCATTTTGTAAACGATGATCGGTCTTTAAATTTTTTTCTAAAACCTGCTCATTAATCTGGTTAACTTGATCATCCGATACTTTAATATGAATAGATTGATCTCTGGTTCTGACCCTTTCGAGACATAGGTCCCGACCAGCTTCTATACCTATCGAAACGACTTTGAAGTCTTCTTGTAGATTCATCAGCATTTGGTCAAAGTATTCCGTGAGGCCCGTGGACTCGAAAACAAGTTTGCTGGTTTGGTAAAGCTCTTGACGGATGCCTTGTTCTATGACAGCAAACACCTCTTTTAAATAAGAAGCATCCTCAATGGCCCGATCTTTCTTAACGTCCTTCGCCCAATCTTCAACACGAATGAATTTTATACCGAACTCCTTTTCTATCAAGGTCCCGATAAAGGATTTGCCGCTGCCTTTAGGGCCGATGAGAAGGAAAATTGTTGCCTGTCTCATACTTTTGAACCAGCTTTGTTAAGAGGTATGAATTTTAATGCTTTTTCACATACTCATAAATGGGATCAAAACCTTTTAATAGTTCAGCATATTCCATTTCTACAACTACATCAGGGTCGACCGCCTTCAGATCTTCCTCCACATATTCAAAATAATTAGTTGAATGGTATACTTCCAGTCCGGTTTTTGGCAAAACAAGCGTTCTGACCTCACCATAATGATTGGGGCTGCCTCCTGTAGGCATGCCGACTAAAATGGCATTTGTCATCTGCCTGAAGTTCATCGCGTTTATAACAGCCGAAGAAAAAGTGTGTTGGCTGATAGCCACGAATATCTTCCCTTTCTGGTTAAGGTCGTCTTGCCTGCTCAGGGCTTCTACCAATCTTGTTCCCTGAGGAGAACTCCCCCCACCGTTGAACCGAAGGTCAAATAACACCTTTTTCACCGGCTTCTCAGCAATGGCATCAAAAATGCCTGCCTGAAATTCTTCAAATGATGGGATAGTTTTGGCTTCCTCTTTATCGCCATATTTTTCTTCCAGTTCTTTTCCCCAGCAGCTGTTGTATTGGATAAAAAGAATACTATCTTCTTCAAAATACTTTTGTCTGAAAATCAAGTCTGTTTCTTCGGTCATGACACTTTGCCAGAAAAAGGGCATGGATTTCTGATGCTGGAAAATGTCTACATTGTATTCGCCTACGACCGTATTTACGGTAGCAGCCTGAGTCTCTCCCTCCGGAGATTCTAGCGTAAACTCAGCTGAACTTCCATCGGTAATCCCATAATATTCCAGGATACCGTTTTGTAGTAAAAAATGATGCATTCGTTTGTGGGAAAAATAGGGTTCGTTTTCCGGGACTACCTTCGATACTTTTTTCACAACAGTTTCTATTGGGTGACCATTAATGGCTAAGATTTTCTGGCCAATGAGCGAGGCATATTGTTTATCCGCCCCAGTAATCCAGATACCATCGGCCAGCCAGAATATTTCGATCGGGAAGAAGCCTTTTTTGTCCAGTATGTCATAAAAGCCAAAATTAGTATGGGGGTCTCCTATATTAGCAATGGCTTGCCGAAGTGCCATATTCACTTCCAGTTCATTGTATTGCGGAAGTTTTTGCTGAATGGCTTCCAGGCTTTGGTTGAATTCTTCCTGGCTGATATGGAAAAACAAGTTCGGATGTTTGGCCGGCAAACTGTCTCTTAAAAAATCGATGTCTGACTTTAAATCGGCGAAATGATCGTCTTGGGTGGTGCAACTTACCAATAGAATAATGGCTAAAAACAAGAATGGGATGCAGATTTTCATTTTGGGTGATTTTTGGGTCTGAAGATAGGCAGAATATTTTACCAGGAGAGCAAGCTTGCTGTCCGATTCGTCGCTTATTTTTTTAACACCAATCAGCCGTGAGAAAAGAGGCAGAACAAATATTGAAGCTCCGTAGGAGCAGTTTTACAGATGTCGCCGCCAGTTTCCCCATCATCCCTTACAAATCATTCATAGCCTTTTCAAAGGCGTCCTTTCCGCCCACCACAGGCAAAGTGAGCATGGTGTTCTCCAGATCTATGGTCAGTTCGGTACCGGGCTCCGGGCGGAGGGTAAAGTCCCGATCGCTGGAAAAGATCATCAGCCCTATTTGCTGGCCGGCCGGGATGACCTGATCATCCGGCTGAAGCTCGAATTCCAGCTCATAGAATTGGCCTGGTTCCAGTGGGCTACTATCCGTGAGTGACTCGTGATTCTGCGGGTCGGCCCAGCCGCGCGTGATGATGTTGTCCGTTATGGTTGCACGGCGCCCCTCGTTCCAGGGTAGTGATACCATCCAGACCGACAAATTAGCGGCGGGCTTACTGCTGGCAATCCTGATCTTAATTTTGGCAAGTCCTGAAATATGAATTGGCTCTTCCAGCTTCGGCGTCACATACATCAGCCGGTGATTGGTGTATTCTGCCTGGGCAAGAGCTTCGCCTGAAAAAGAATAGTTATCGACCAGTATCTCCTGGCCCTGACCGGATGGGCGTTGCAGGCTTAATGAACCACGCTTGGGCGCTCCTCCCTGCAGGTATAGATCCACGGGGGCCGCCTCCGGATGAGGGTAATCCGGGTAAGCAGTGGGACTTTCACGATCGTCTTTTTCTCTGACGATCCAGGATTTTGGCTCCTTTTCGATGCCATTTTCTACCCCATGCAAAAAACGAGTAAACCAGCGGTTCATCATCGACAAGGGGGGGGGCCCTCCATGGCCGTTTTGATGATAGTAGATCCGGGCAGGTACGCCTTTTGCTTTAGCAGCTTTATAAATCCGATAAGAATGCTCGGGCATGACGTTCCAATCATTGAAGCCGTGCGACATCAACAAGGCCGCTTTAAAGCCATCCATGTCATTCAGGTAATCGCGGCCGGCCCAGAAGTCATTGTAGTCGCCGGTAATGCGGTCCATGCCGTTTTTCATTTCTTTATCGCGTACAGTGGCATTGTTGTAGGCTCTTTTGGATTCATCGCCGCTGTGGATAAAATCAAACAAGACATCAATATCTTCTCCCAGATAGCCTCCAGGACTTCTGATCAAACCATTGGAGCGATAATAATGATAATAAGACGTATTCGGTGCAACGGGAATGATCGCCTCCAATCCTTCTACTCCGGTGGTGGCAGCCGCCACGGGCAAAGTACCGTTATAAGAAGTGCCGGTCATGCCAACCTTGCCGGTGCTCCAGTACGCTTCCACTTTTTCATCTCCATCCGGGCTGGTAAACCCATTAGCGCGGCCGTTGAGCCAATCGATCACCGCCTTGGGGGCCAGTGATTCGTTGTCACCACCTACGGTAGGCGATCCTTGAGAAAGCCCGGTACCGGGTGAAGAAGAGTGAACGACCACATAGCCACGGGGCACCCAAATGTTCACCTGAGATTTAGAGATCACCGGCCGTTCTCCGCGGCGCTTGATCCCGGGCGGATGATTCCGCTCGGGAGGAGTCGCGCCGACTTCGTGTTCCACGTCCCAGAAAATACCTCTCAGGGAGGCGGTGCCTGCAAAATACGGGCTACTGATGTAAATGACGGGAAGTTTCAGGCCTTCCGTTTCGGTTTGTGCCGGCCGGGTCACATCCACATGCATGCGATCCGGTTTGCCGTCTCCATCGGTATCGAAAGTCGTTTCGACCCATAGATCATGCACGATCCATTTGGCGGGATCATTAAAGGCTTCCACTACCTGGGCTTCGCCGTCTTTGAAAACGGGTTGGGCTGGTTGGGCCGTAGCGAGGGTGGCGAGGAAGAGAGAAAAAATAAATAAGAAGGTAGTTGGTTGCTTCATGGCAAGCGTTTTGAAGGTTTTGTTAGGTTAAATTTACCATTTATATTTATTTACTCCTCCAGTTTCGTCATTGGAATCATCAAAAAGATAGTCCAAGCATTCAAAGAAGTTGTCTACCTGATCATTTCCTTTGATCGCACCATCCATATGAAGGCCATATTCAAGTCGAAAACGATCGCATTGTCCATCACCTTGGCGTCCGGATCTGACCAAATGAAATATATCACTTTTTCTATTCCCGAAAACCAAAGGTGTTTTAGATGCAAGTTTTTTCCCATACTTCCTGTTTAAGCTTCGAATAGATTCGCTTAAGCAATAGAACCTGAAGCTAATTCATTTAAAATTTCAGCAGAATTCGGACCCAATTCCAAGGCGAAGGTTTTGTTTTTCATAAGAAATGCAACTTGTTCTTTGTCGCTCTTACTTTACTCGTTTCATAGGGAAAGTTTGCTTACGTTCCTCTCCATTTTTAATTCCAGAGATTTCAGCCATTAAAGAATCCGCAGTAATCCTAGTGTATGAAATGATTTGCGGAAAGTCGTGTTGCTGATTTTCAAAAACCAGTTGTGTCTCTGAAATGGTTTTAGAGGCAAATCGAACGGGCAAACCATCATTTTGATTTTTGACTATTGGAATATAAAACAAACCGCCTTCTTCTTGAATCAATCGGATATTTTCAAAAATAACCGTGTCTTTTTCTTGGATTATGTAACTCATTCCCGAAAATTCATTGTCGTTTATCTTGTACCAAGTTTCGAAAATGCTTCCTCTTTGAGTTTTGTTTTCCCAAGTTCCGATTAGCCATTCTGCTTTTTTAATGTTGCTTGTTTGCTTTGTTGTAAATGCACAAAGAATAGCCAAGCCAATAACTGCAAATAAATATTTCGTTCCTGTTATCATAGTTTTAACCGATTGAATGAATTGCCATTTTATTTCCTTCGGTGTCAATAAACATTCCGAAGTAACCCATTTCAGGACTGATTAAATTTTCCATTGCCTGATAGTTTTATGTTAGGGTACAAAGTTGCAGAGCCTTTGAAACCTAAAATTGTAAAAATGCGACAAGGCTAATCCGTTCCGTAGAAAAGCGAAGACATTTTCAGGTTGTTTCCGTAAAATTCTTTGGGTGTAAAACCTGTCAGGTCTTTGAAATCTTTGATGAAATGGGCTTGATCATAAAATTCGTTTTCGTAAGCCAAAGCGGTAAGGCTAGTAAATTTTTTGTTTAGCAACATTTTGAGTGTGGCTTGTAGTCTAATGGTTTTAGAAAGTTGTTTTGGGCTTAAACCAATAGCTGATGAAAATTTTCGTTCCAATTGTCTGCGGTTGACATCCGTCCGTTTGGAAAGTTCTTTAACAGAAAGTTGTCCGTTGGCTGTTAAAATGGTTTCAACGGTTGATTTTACAATGCGGTCTATGGTTTCGGTGTCTGCCAATCGGTTGAGTAAAAATGTTTCAATCAACTTTATTCTTTCGGCAGTTGATGAAGCTGTCAAAATTTGTTGTTCAATTTCTCGTCCGTCTTGTCCAAACAATTTTTCCAAAGGAACGGCTGTGTTTTCCATTTCCTTTATCGGAACGCTTGCAAAAGGCAAAAATCCGTTGGGATGAAAACGAACGGAAAAAATTCCTGTTTCGCCTGTCGGCTTTATTTCAAGTGGCCTTGTGAGCTGTCCGATGACAAAGCATTTCGGCTGGATTAAACTGTTTCCGTTTTCTAAATATTGACTATACAAGTCACCATAATGAAAAATCATTTCCATGCAGCCGTCTGGAACTATGGTTTGTTTTTCGTACGTTTCTTCTTTCGGGCTTTCCAATGTCCAACAGCATTTGACGAAATACGCTAATTCTTCGCTCGGTTTATATGTCTGATAGTCCATTGCTATTATTTTTTATTGGGGTTTAATAGGTTACAACGGCAATATTCCCGCATACCCGCCCCTTTTGAGCTTTGTGCGTTGGCTTGGGGGCGGGTTGACGGGAATATATTAAAAGATTAAAAAAAGGGTTTAAGTATTGAGAGGTATCAATCGAGGGAAGTGCTAGTTTCTTTTTCTTTTAACAATAATAAAACTGCCCAAACGGATAGCACACTCAAAATAATCACCGTTCCCCAACCTATGCTATTTTCAATATTTTGTAAGATGGCTAGAATATGTAAAATTACGGCAATTGGATTGCCAACGGAAGGCAATAGTAATAAAGCTCGTCTTCCTTGCGATGTAGAGGAATTACGCATATAATAGAATGCAACGCCACAAGCAGTTAATAAAGCTCCATAACTACGGCTAACAAAATCTAAAATATTCGCTGTAACATCCGTGTTCTGAGTGCTATAGAATTCTAATACAGATTGGGGAAATAACAAAAGTGGAATCCCATAACCAAGTGCGATAACAGCTTGAAAAATGAAGAAGTTTTTCGTTGTCATAATAAGGGTTTTTTTAAGGTGAAAAAAATGACAAAAGACTATGAAACACTACCGCTTGGTTTAATAATGAACACTCTCAAATAATTTATACAGCATAGTTACTTGAGCATATCCGAGTTCATCTATTGCCAAGCTTGCGTTTTCTATGTCTCTGTTTATCCTTTTCTTTAGGAGTTATTCTATATACTTTGCCCTATTTTTCTATTCGCAATTTCAAGTCTTCTAAATTCATAACATCCATAAATCCTTTTTTCTTCAGTCCCTTGTATAGCTTTTTATCTCCAGTGAATAGGACGGCTCCTAGCTCTATTGTCAAAGCAACGAAACTTACATCTTTGATATCGATATCTTCTGTCAAATCTCTTGCTCTTTTCCAGCTTGTCTCCGATATTTGGTTTTCATTGATAAATTGTATGTTTTTCAAGACCAGATATAGCAATTCTAGCACTTCTTTTTCTTCAAGACCAGAATACTTGATTATTTTTTCCTTTTTATCGAATATCTCTATGTATAAGTAGTAGCAAGAATACTTCTCTATTTCGCGCAAATCCTTCAATAAAAAAGTCCCGATTACACCATCGGAACTCATTATCGTGCTTATTAAAATATTGGTATCAATTACTATTTTCATCAACCTTCAATTATACCTTTGTTGTGCTCAGCTAGGTTCGCATCTATTTCCTCAGTTAACTCCTTAATTTGGTCGGCGGATGCTTTACTCTTTGACACCAGCATTTTATATCTCAGAAGATCCAAAAACTCCTGGATTTCCTTCATACCCAAAAGCCCTT
>JAUIKE010000272.1 GCA_030430845.1 Bacteroidia bacterium
TTATTTCAGGGGGTCTAAAACACAACTGATGGCTCAGTTTGATGAAGATCGATTAGAGGCGGCCATTGCAGCGATTCTGATGGGAAAACAAAAGAAAGAGCTTAACAAAACCAGTATCCGATTTACTAACGGGAAGGTCCTTAGAAGAAGAGGGCAAGCCATATTAAATCACTAGCGCCATGATCAAGATCCTAAAATATAGCATATTCGATTTGATGCGCAGCAGATGGACGTACGTTTATTTCAGCTTTTTTCTGCTGTTCACGCTGTCACTTTTGTTTTTGAGCGGCGATTTGTCCAGAGTGATCATTAGCATGATGAACGTAGTGCTCATTCTTTGTCCGCTGATCGCCACGATGTTCGGCATCATGTACTATTACAACTCAAGAGAGTTCACAGAGTTGTTGCTAGCCCAACCCATTAAGCGAACGGCCATTTTCTGGGGCCAGTATCTGGGCCTGGCCGGCTCCCTTTCTCTGAGCCTCTTGCTGGGGATCGGTTTGCCCTTCGTTGCTTACGGGCTGTTCTTCTCTGCCGAGATTTGGAACTTTAGTGTGCTGATCCTGAACGGTGTCCTGCTGACCTTTATCTTTTCAGGAATAGCCTTTTTAATCGCACTGAAAAACGAGAACAGGATCCGGGGCTTTGGTTTGGCGATACTGGCCTGGTTGTTTTTTGCTGTGATCTATGACGGTATCTTTCTATTGCTTTTAATGCTGTTCAGGGAGTATCCACTGGAGCAATTTTCACTGATCGCCACCATTTTTAACCCCATAGATCTATCGAGAATATTGCTATTGTTGAAGCTGGATATTTCTGCTTTGATGGGCTTTACCGGCGCCGTTTTCCGTCAGTTTTTAGGTGCGGGCATGGGTATGATCGTGGCAGGGTTAGTGTTGAGCGCATGGATTGTAGTGCCGCTTCTGAGCATCCGCCAGGTGGCTTTACGGAAAGATTTTTAACAAAAAAGGACTACAGATTTGTATTTATTTTTAGTAAAAAACCTCCGTCTTTGACGATGGTTATGTATGTTGGATGCGCTAGTGTTTTTTTAACACAAAAAGTTGATTTATTTAAAAATAATTGTATATTTATGCTGTGGGTAATTATGGTAAAAGTATCTGCTGAAAACCAAAGCAGATGTAAATTATAATTGTTGTCCAAATGAAGCAAAAATAGTTATCATTGAATAATCTGCCGGGATAGCAGATTACGGACGTGGAGTGATAGTCAGCCACCTAACTTTCTAGGTGCAAATTGCGATGAAGCGTCTAAAGTTCAAGGTTTATGTTGGGCCTTTGGCCCATGCGTTCCTTGAAGCCATCACCATTGGTGGTGGTAGTTCACTTAGCTTAATGAGGAAGGCCTTTAGCATAGTCTTTATTTTGATCATTTGTTGTCAATTCAGCAAAGAGGCCTTCTTTTTGACTTGGTTTCACCTTAACCGGGCAACTTTTACAGAACAGTTTTGTGTGAACATCGACCGGCCGGAACTGGACTGCCACGGCCAGTGTAAAATGGATGAGGTGCTGGATGATTTTTCCGCACCCAGACCGGCTAAAGATCAGATACAGGCTCCCAAAAGCCTTTCCAATTTAAAAGTATTGAACAACTCCTTTCTCTGGGCAGGATTTTTTATGGAAAAAAACGAGCAAATCGCTCCAGAGAAGGGGAGAAGTCTCCGAACGATTTCTGTAGCTCATAAAATTTTTCGCCCCCCTATTCCAGCCTGATTCAATTCTCTTATCATTCCAGGTGTTTTTGTCCTCATTTTTCATAAAAAATGGAAAAGAGGGTATTCCTTTATTCTAAATCGAAAAAATGAAAAACTATATATTTTTCGTGCTTTTCAGCATGGCCTTCAGTGGTATGCTTCAGGCACAAACGACCATCAATATCGTGGATGCGACCACAGAAAAAAGCGTTCCTTTTGCCATTGTAAAAATTGGACAACAATATTTTTATACCAATGACAACGGCCTTTTAATAATCGAAAAAAACTTGGATCAGTCGACAATAGAAGTGGATCAATTGGGCTATGAAGCTCAAAGTTTTCAACTAAGCGATTACCATGCTGAGCAGATAACCATCAAGCTACAGCCCAGAGCCATTATGCTGGAGGAAATCCTGATTTCGGAGGCCAAACGAGATATCACTGCTCAATCAAGCGTCCTTCACGACAATGCTAAAATGGTTAGTCAGCCGCGCGATATCGGAGATTTACTGAAGGGCCAAACCGGTTTCGGACTGATCAAAAAAGGGGGCTATGCCCTCGATCCGGTCTTCAGATCCTTCAAGTATGAACAAATCAACTTCATTTATGACGGAGGCCTGCAGGCCGTCAATGCCTGTCCGGCCAGAATGGACCCCATCTCCACGCACGTCAATCCCTCTGAAATTGAAAAGCTGGAGCTGATCCGCGGGCCTTTCAGTGTGCGTTATGGACAGACGATGGGCGGGGTGATCAATGTGGTCACCAAACCTTTGAGCGAGCAAAAAGGCTGGAGTGGTGAACTGGAAACCGGTTTCGAAACCAACGGTAACAATAAAGTCGCTCAGCTGGGCCTCAATTACGGAGGGGATAAGTTTCATTACGCTTTGAGTGGAGGGATCAAAGACTATGGTAGTTATTCCAATGGTGAGGGGGGCAGCATTCCTTCCGCTTTTAAGGCTTATGATTACAGTTTTAAAGCGGGCTTGCACACCAAAAAGAACGAGCAGCTGCAGCTCAGCTGGCGGCAGTCGTTCGGCAGGGATATCTTGCATCCTGGTTTGATGATGGACTCTGAAGAAGACAACAGCAGCATCCTTTCGCTGGATTATAGTGTCAAAAACCTGGGGTCTTCGCTCTTTGGGTTGACCTTTAAAGCCTACGGCAGCCGGGTGGATCACATTATGACCAATCGCCTGCGGCCCAACTTTATGATGACAGAAGCAGTAGCAGAAGTCGAATCCTCAACCTTAGGAGCTAAGTTGGAAGGCAGTTGGTTGCCCTCAAAGAAAAGTACGCTTTATACGGGTCTGGATGCCAAATATATTGCCCGGGAGGGCGACCGCGTCCGTACCGTTAAGCGTAATATGATGACCGGCGAACCACTGCCGATGCCAATGGTTTTTACGGATAAAATCTGGCAGGATGCTTCCATACAGGACTATGGTATTTTCGTGGAATATCGCTCCTTCCTAAATAGCCATTGGGCGCTAAATATGGGCGCTCGCCTGGATTTGGTGAGTGCAAATGCCGCCGATCCTGCAGAGGACTTCTCGGCACTGTACGAAAACCTGGACCGGAGGAACGAACTCAACTTCAGCGCCAATACCAGCCTGACCTTCACTCCTGATGCGCCTTGGAGTCTTCAACTGTCCTTAGGGCGTGGTACCCGGACGGCCAATATGATCGAACGCTACATTAACCATTTTGGCGTAGGTGTGGACGCCTATGAGTACGTCGGTAATCCGAACTTAAGTGCTGAGGCCAATCATCAAGCAGAACTGGCCTTCAGTTCCGCTTCGAAAAAGTCGCTGCAATGGTCCGTAAATGTATTCTATTCGTATATCACGGATTACATCACGGCAGAAGTGGACGAAAGCATCGCCCGCAAGTTTATGCCTAATGCCCAGCCTAAGTTTGCCCGCCGCTTTGTTAACATTGATGCAGCTGAGCAGGTAGGAGGAGAGTTGCAACTGTCCTATCAGTGGTTCCCGCAATTCAAGACTTTTGGTTCTTTGGCCTATACCAGAGCCCAGAATCTTGATTGGAACGAGCCGCTTGCCGAGGTGCCTCCACTGGAAACCCAGCTAGGCGCCAAATACGAATCCGAACTTGCCTGGACAGAGTTGCGGATCAGAATGGTAGCCGAACAAAACCGGGTATCTACCCAGTTCGGAGAGAATACTACGCCAGGTTTTACCACCGTAGATCTTAGAGCAGGTATGCAGCCATTGAAGGGTTTGAATATAGGTGTAGGGGTATTGAACATCTTTGATGTAAACTACTTTGAGCACCTGAACCGTACCTTCCGAAATATGTCTGCACAAAGCGTGATCTATGAACCCGGCCGCAATGTGACGGTGTTTTTGAAATACTCCCTATAAAGTTACTGGGGGGCGTACCCGTCCCCCGGTAACTTACTTTCAGCATTGCCAAAAGATGTTTAACTTACCGGCAAAAAAATAATCCAATGATCACTATTAAAGAAACCGGACAAGACAACATCGTCGGTTTTGTCCTAAAAGGAGAAGTGGACGAAGCAGGTATGAATCAGTTGATCCAAGCCCTGGATCAAAAATCAGACTTTTACAGCAAGCTCAGGCTGTATGGAGAAGTTTACGATATCAAAGGTTGGGAAACTTTCAAAAGCTTTTTCTCTAACATCAAAGCTAAGTTCAAGGCTTTCCGTAAACTGGAAAAATATGCCATCGTTACCGACATCGACTGGCTGGAAGACCTGACCGAAATTGCAGGCTACCTGACCCCCGGCCTGGACGTCGATACCTTCGATACCGATGAAAAAGATGAGGCCATTCAATGGCTGCTTAAGCCCACCCGCGAACAGACCATCAATGTGGAAGAAGTTTCTCTTCCTGTAGATAATGCCATCGGCTTTTCTATTGATGGCCACCTTTCCAAAGCTGATTACGATCTCATCAACAGCCGTATGAAAGCGGTACTGGATTACAATGATAAAATTGGCTTGTACCTGGACATCATTGACCTGGATGGCATGACCCTGAAGGCGGTTTGGGAAGAATTCAAAGCAGCCATTAATTACTACAGCCGGATCAATAAGGTAGCACTTACCGGGAAAGAGGGCTGGCTGAAAAGCGCCGCCAAGATCAGTGACTTCCTTACGCCGGGGATTGATGTGAAGTATTTTGATGGGGTGGGGGAAGCAAAAGAGTGGTTATCAAATTAAAAAAAAGGGTGGCGCGTCGCGCCACCCTTTTTTTTAATTTGATTTTTCTCTGAAACTTACTTTAATCTTGTTGTAGTACAGCTCCGTCCGCCCCTCATATCCCGAATCGGTTCCTATACAGATCCAGGCCACTCCGGTACTGTCCGAAGTGAAAGAGAAGGGCTTAGTCAGATTGTCCCGGTCGATCAGGGTGTAGACGGTAGTCGTGTCCGTTACGCCCACGTGGCCTAAAACTTCCATGTCAGCACCGGCGTTAGACTGATTCCCCTTGTCAATGTTCATTTCGTAATGATCAGAAGTATTGACTTGCTTGATAGGTTCTTCCAGCGTGACTCCTGCCTTTAGGACTACTGCCTCGGCAGGTGGCCCTCCAATTCCTACTGCATTGGTAGGGTAAATCGAGGCTAGCTGAATATCGAAGTCTACATTAAAACTAGTGTTAGGCGGAAGGTTCTCCACTTTTTTCTTAATGAACATAAAGAGGTCATCGCTGTAGTTGTTCCCGCCTATGCGGAGGGCATGCTCCCCCTCAGAAAGTGGAGCAGGCAGTGTGTCCCATTCAAACTCCAAATCGTAAAGGGAGTTGTTCTGTGCCGGATAATCGGAAAAGTCGCCGGTCCATCCTTCCGCATTGGTTTCAAAATCATAACTAAAGTCTACTTGTTCGCGTGTGGTTTCTTCTTTTTCGCAGGCAAATGCCAGCAGCAGTAAGAAACTCATCCATTGGATTGATCTCATTAAAATAACAGTTTTTATGGTGATAGAATTAAATAGAGGGCGTCTCATCCGCCTGTAGGTTCGTGCATTGACTTGTAATAATTATGTAAAGGAGCGCAGCATTCAATCTATACTTGGTTTTGTCCTGAAAGGACTTTCTACTTATTGCCCGGAGCAACGCTCTGGGTATTAAAGAGCATCCCCATTCCCCGCCCTGAAAGGGCTTCCTATTAAGCTGCCCCTTCGGGGCGTCTGGAGGTAGGAGTTTATACACTCCGGGCGCCGCCCGGAGTTGATTTTATATTTGCCTTTCAGGCAAAAACATAATACCATTTGATTTATGCCCCTCCCTAATATTACCATTCAATGCTCGAACCTACAGGCCGATTCGACGCCAAATAATTTTATTCCTGTATTATGACCATGAAATCATTCCAGATGGTTGGCGAAAAAACAGAATTAAGGATTTTTTAAGGTTTTATTTACTTCACGGACGGATGCCGCAAGCCTTTCGTATCTCCTTTAACCGGAATAAACTTCAGTTTCGGATAAAACAGCGCCACATCATCCACCTCTTCTCCTTTTAGAAAGCGGATAATGGCCGGCATGGCTCCCGGATGCGTCAGGATCTGTTCGTGCCCGGCATTTTTTACGATGATATGACTACTGTTGGCATAGCCCCAACGAACCTCTTCCGCCTGATGGGGAGGGGTGTTAAAATCCAGCGTTCCGCTCATGAATAAAGTACGCACATTTGTGAGCAAGGGAGCTCTGAATCCTTCTCCAAGGTCCGGGCTGGGCCAACCTAAATCCAGACGAGGATTGACAACATCTTTGAAAAAGCTTTTTTGTTTATCCTCTTCGATGCGGGTCTTTCTGCTAGGCGCTATACCCGAGGCCGCATCCATCGTGGCGGCCATCCCCTGAATGCCATAGAAGCCCTGGAAACGTTTTTGAACAAACCATTGCAGTGAGGAATAATCTCCCTGATCGATGCTATAGAGCAGGCGTGGAAAGACGGGCAGGTCGCTGGCATCGCCAATATCGAAGCGCAGCATAAGTTTTAGCCCATAAGATCCTACTTTTACTTTCATGGGGCTGTTATCGAGCGGAGAGCGGACTTCCACCACGGCGGGCTTTTCATCCAGCTTTTTGCTCACGCGTTGGAATAATGCCAGCAAATCGGGTATTTCTTTATTAACATTTGGGTCCTGCCCGGCCAGCAGACTGATTTTGCCCAATTGTACATCCATAACAGAAGGAAGCTTGAAGGTGTGATTAGGTCCTTCCACGCCAATCAATACCGCATTCTCCACATTTTCTCCGTGATATTTAATGTACGCCTGCCCCAGATGAGTGCCGTAACTGAATCCCAGCAAGGAAATTTTTTCATAGCCCAAAGCTTTTCTCAGATCATCCACGTCGTTCGCATTTTGGACCGTTGTATAGCCATTGAGATCAATGCCGCGATTTTCGAACTCGGCCAGCGCCGCTTTTCCCATGTTTTCGAAGTGCTGACGGGAAACGGCCGGATCCACTAATACATTATCCGGAATTTCTTTTCTCCAGATATACAAGACTCTTTCTGTGCCCGCTCCGGTACCTCTCTGATCTAAGAGAATCAGGTCGCCAAGCTCCAAAAAAGGAAGCCATCCGTCCAGAAAGCGAGGGTTACTGGCCTGCCAGGTACAGCTGGAGCCGGGCCCACCTTCCAGGTAGATCATGGGAGCTTGCGGATTCGGATTAGTGCTTTTCAGTCGGACAAAGTGAATTTGGATGTCTTCAGAATTGGGGTTGTCACGATTTTCGGGGACGACTAAACTTCCCACTTCGCCTTGTATTTCCTTTCCGGATGAGCTTTTAAAGGTTTTTGTTTCCATGTTCAGGCCATTGACTGACTGCTGACTAAAGGAAAAGAAGGGAATTAAAATGATAAAGCATAATAACAGTAGATGTTTCATAACAATTAGATTTTTTGTGTCAATGTAGGAAGGCTTTGAAAGGGTTTGGGGAAAAAGCGATGAAGGGGGTTGGCGCGCGCTTGGAAACCGCCCTGGAGCGGGTGTATTGAGTTGGTGGGCCGGAAAGGCATATTGGGAGGTAGAAAAGTAGAATTCGGCGACGAAGCGGATTTGGAACTGATTTTTTATTAATTTTTGTGCTATGGAACGAGAGAATAACCTTTTGGACCGCCTGCTTCAAAATAGGATACTTACCCATACTATGTTTTGGTTGACCGTTTGGCTGATAGCACCGGTCACCTCCAATGAAAGCATCACGGAGATAAGAGAGGCTTTTTTATTCAGAGGGGTGGCCATGCCCGTTAAGATAGCCGCCACCTATTTGCTGGCCTATTACCAGATACCGAAGCTCCTGCAGAAGAAGAAGTATATTCAGTTTGTCATCAGCTTCGCGATTAGCTCCATCGTTTTCTCTTTTATCTATCGCTTTAATAATGTGCATATTGCCGAAAGGCTCGCCGGTTTGCCTTACCCAAGAGAGTCCCTTCTTCAGATGGTCAATGAATTTTGGTTCACCTATCTGGCTTATTTCATGAGGGTCTATTTTTATGGCTTCATTTTTATTTTTATCAAAATCGTGAAGGGCCGTTCGGCCGAAAAACATCGGATCGAAATACTGGAAAAAGAAAAAGCAACGGCCGAACTCAATTTTCTCAAAGCCCAGATCCATCCTCATTTTTTATTCAACACCCTGAATAACCTGTATGCCCTGACCCTGGAAAAGTCGGACCAGGCTCCGGTAGTTGTTTCCAAACTTTCCGAAATACTGGATTATATGCTCTATCAGAGTAAGGAAAATAAAGTACCTGTTGGGAAGGAAATTGAATTAATAGAACATTATATTGATCTGGAAAAACTGAGATACGGGGATCGCCTGAGCCTGGAGAGGAAATACGAAGTAGCGGATCCGCAGGCACCCATTGCGCCACTGATCCTGTTGTCGATCATAGAAAATGCCTTCAAGCATGGCGTTAGTGGAGCTCTTCGACAAGCACACATCAACATTTTCCTGGA
>JAUIKE010000273.1 GCA_030430845.1 Bacteroidia bacterium
CCCGAACTTTAATTATTATGAAAAAGTCATTATTCTGTTTTTTGATAGGAGCATTTGTTTTAGCAATGACGGGATGCGAAAAAGAAAGCATTCTCGATAACTCCAATGGGAAGGTGGAACTCTACCTCATTGATTCTTTTTCCACCATTCCTAATTCCGCTCAAATAGACGAAAGCACGGTAGTGATCAGCAACAGCCCGTTGATCAATTACGCTGATTTTTTATCGTACAATACTTCTGATCATATTTTTGAATTATCTGAAAGCGCCGCAGAGGAAGTTAAAAACCTGGCACACTCTGTAAACAGACTTGCATTTGCCGTTAAAGCAAAAGATGTTCTGATCTATACCGGGTATTTCTGGCCGGCCTATTATTCGGCCAGTTGCGATTGGGTGGTGATAGATCCCCTCATGGCAGGTTTCGGAAACCGTATTCAGGTAAAATTAGGTTACCCCGGGCTCGTTGATGGGCAGGTCATTCAGGATAAAAGAAATGACGAAAGAATCATCTCTATATTTAAACGAGATGGTAAATTAAAATAATTCAAGGTACTATTGGGAGGGTAAGTGTTTGGCCCGTGCGGGCCAAACACTTACCCTCCCTAATAGTACCTTGAATTAAAATAAATATTCCCTATGTATACAAAAAAAGTATTCAAGGCCAGAGACATGGCCAAATGGACTCGCTATGAGACCTTCCTGTTTTTTATCATCATTACCGTAGTGGTTGCGATTTACTATTTTTTTGATCTGGAATGGCTGAAAATACCCTGGACACCCCTTGCTTTGATAGGAACAGCTGTTGCATTTGTGATCGGTTTTCAAAATAACTCCGCCTACGGTAGGATCTGGGAAGCCCGCAAGATCTGGGGCGGCATTGTTAACACCTCCCGGACCTTCGGTATGTTCGTTCAGGATATGGTAAGCAATGAACACACGGAGATTGAGCTCTCCAAGGAGGAATTGCAGCATGAAGTTAAGACGCTCACCTATCGTCATATAGCCTGGATGACAGCCCTTCGGCATGCCATGCGCGCGCCCAAACCATGGGAAACGGTTACACAGGAAAAAACCAACAGAGAATGGACCAATGTTATCAGCCCCCCCGAACGAACCTCTACGGTAGAAAAAGACATGGAACCCTATCTGTCCGAACAGGATATAGAATATGTGATGAGTAAAAACAACAAACAAACAGCGCTTTTATACCTACAATCTCATCACCTCAGAAGCTTAAAAGAAAAAGGCATCGTCTGGGAATTCTCTTTCCTCGAAATAGAAAATGTGCTGCAAGAGCTGTTCACTCTGCAGGGCAAATCCGAGCGGATCAAAAATTTCCCTTACCCCCGGCACTTTGCTACGCTCAACCATTATTTCATGTGGATATTCGTACTATTACTCCCTTTCGCTTTGGCACCACAATTTGCTGAGATCGGGCAGGAAATAAGTGAAACTCAACCCATCTTTGGTGATCTGTTTATTTGGCTATCCATTCCATTTTATATTATGGTCGCCTGGGTATTTCATACCATGGAACGAATTGGGCGAACCGGTGAAAACCCATTTGAGGGCTCCGCCAATGATGTGCCGATTTCTACCATTGCACGCGGAATTGAGATCGACCTGCGGCAAAACCTGGGAGAAAGCGAGGAAGAAATCCCCGCTCAATTCCCTGTGATATATGATACTCAGATGTAAAAAATATGAAGTAAATTATTTTTAATCAAATCCTAAATCTATGCCAGCTTACAAAGAAATCCTTATTCCCGAGCTTCAGCATGAAGTAGCCCTTACCGAAAAATTCCTGCGCCGAATTCCAGAGGATAAACTGGACTGGAAGGCCCACGAAAAATCCTTTAGTCTCATACAATTAGCCAATCACCTTGCTGACATCCTCAACTGGATTCCCGGCACCATGGATGTGGATGAACTCGATATCAGCAAATATCAATCACCTAAGTTTGAAACGATTGACGAAGTTGTAGACAGCCTGAACAAAAATGCCCAGGCGGCCGCCGCCGCGCTTGACAAAGAAGACAGTGAGTACCACAAAACATGGGCAATGAAAAGAGAAGGCGCTACCCTGTTTTCGATGCCTAAATACCAGGTTTTACGAGCCATGGTATTGAATCAATTGCCGCACCACAGGGCTCAGTTAGGAGTATACCTCAGATTATTGGATGTACCCATTCCAGCTACTTATGGACCAAGCGCCGATGAGCAGTAAACGCTCATCTTAAAATTTACTTCCAAGGTTCCGGAGAAAGGGTAACTGATCAATCGCAAAAACATTCCCAATCCTTCTCCGGAACGTTTTTTATAAGTTATTCAATTTATCCGAAAACTGCTGCGAAAGCGACTAAAAGATTCCAACATAAGATACAAAGCCCAGAAAGGCACTGAGATCATCGGTTACTTTTTTCTAATAATATCCATTATTGGTTCTCCTGTTAAGCTGCTTTCTGCCCAGTACTGGCCAACCTCCTGAATATCCAGCGGGATGTTCTGATAAATGGTCTCACTATCAGTTAATTCATCTTTTATTTTCTTGAAATGTGCTGTTCTTTCTCGACCATACAAAGGGAGCAAGTCTTTTAATAAGTTGAATAAGAACAATTCAAAGCAATCCGGTTCCAGAACATTCCTTTGTTTGAGAAAACGGCGGGTAGATCGCAAAGCATTTTCAATATCCTCGATTACGTCTCCCTCCATAATGGACATCAGCCACAATAGTTGAAGTCCGATCTGATCTTTTATCCGGGTTTCGGGCTTATTGCGTTGTTTGATTACTTTTTCACACCAAAGGATGCATTGCTCAAAATCCTGGCAGCAAAAACAATATACTGCCATATTACTGATCAGAGTGATCCTGCTGCCTTCATTTAACTGAAATTTCTTTAAGCCCTCTTCTATCCGCTCGCCTAAAGCCGACAAGTCCTGAACACTACCCGTGTTCATGAAGAAAAGGATTTTGAATAAAGTAGCTTTCAGAAAAACGAGGCCTTTTACCTCCATATCATCATTCATCTCCCCTTCCAGTCGTTCAATTTGTTCCCATACACTTTCAAAGGCATCAATTTTGTAATAGGCATTGATCAAATTACTGACATCCACAATGTAGCGGGAAAATTCTTCCTCCTTGTATTTCTTAAAGCCTTTCCACCAGTCAACTGTTTTTTCAAAGTACCGGGCTGCAGTGATATGATCTCCCGACATTTGGGCCTGAATAGCTAAACATTGAAAAAGCCTCCTTTGTCCATGGTCCGTGACCTCATCCAATTGGTCCGGATGACTTGATAATAGCTCTAAACTTTCAAGGGGGCCCCTCAACTCCGGCGTATCATCCAGATCCATTTCCTTTTTGAAGGCTATGGATAGCAGGTAACTAAGTTCGGTGTATTGAAACTCATCCTGTAATTTTCTCTCGATCAGTTTTCTTTCCTGGAACAGGGATTTTATATGTGCAATAAAATCTTTGTTGGTGTACCAGCTTATAAAGGTTTCCAGCCGATTGATTTCCAAAAGAGCCAAATGGTCGCCTACTTCTTCGGCCAGGCTTTTGGCATCGGCCAGGCGGTTTTCGACTTGCGAATACAAGCCTCTTTTATATAAATTTTTAGCATCAAAAATAAGTTCGCGGATACGGGCAAAGCAAGAGCTATTCCGACTAAAGTCGCGAATATTTTTCAGTAAGGCCTCATACAGATAATTCTTATCGGTGGATAAATTCCGTGGAAAACGCTGCTTCAACTTTTCTTCATCATACACCTTCATCCCATTGATCTGGTGGTACAATTCCAGATACCGGGTATCATTTTTGGACCACTTGTTGGCCTCAATAGTGAAATACCGCTTTTCGGACTTGGTCATGGATTGGATCAAGTGAAATAGATCTTCTTTTTGCTTCATATCAGTATTTAAGCCATAAAAATCAAAGCCCGGAACTGCTATACATAGCTTTTTTTGAAAAAAAACATCTAAATCTAAAATTTTTACATGCTTTAGAATTTTAAAAAAAACCGTAGCCTTGGATTATCCGGGAAAGAACACACAAAAAGCAAAACTAACACAACTAATTAATAATCAAATAACTACACAAATTATATTATTGCTAACTCCCTAACAAAAGGTTTGCTTGATCACAATAAGCACTGCTTAGAAACCTAAATTCGAGGGTATTCGTGGTTTTCGCGCTGTAGCAATTCACGATACATTTGTAATGTACTTAAGAGAAATGCTCAGGCCTCCACTAAAAGGCCGAAAAACCAAGAAAACTATTCAGAATCCCGGGTATACCAAAGGAAGTGGCATACAACGCCACTTCCATCAAATATAAAAATTATACCCAATACTCTGAGAAAACATTAATTCCTAAGCTTCATACGGTACGAAAGTTGGTGCAAGGGAGGCGGACCTTGCCTACAAGCAAGGTCCCTTCTCCCGCTAAGGGGTAGAAGGAAGAAGGAAAATAGCATTAAGGAAAAGATAAGCCCAGGAAGAAGAGAAAAAATTTATTTGAGATTACAATTATATCTGATTTTTGAAATAACCCTAAACAACCAAATTCAGTCGTGAAATTTTTTGCATAGTCACGATCGACCCCAGTTATGACATTATACCCTAAAACCATGTACAAATCCAATAAACCCATGTGAAACAACTGCTACGTGCTCCTGTATACCCCAAAACCCAAATGAAACAAAATGGAGATAAGTAGATAGTTGCTAATAATTATTGGGCCCCTCGCGGGGCCCTTTTTTATTTTTTTAGGGCTGCTTTTTTTTCAAAAACAGCCCTCAATTCACTTTACAACCAACGAACCAATTGAAGATCTTGTCTGTGCGGCAGATCCGGATGTTTGGGATACATGCGGAAACCATACTCATATACTCCTGACACCTCAGGTTTGATCATGCAGGAATAAGTAGTTACAGCACCCTTCTTTTTCCCTTCTTCCAGATTCCGGCAGAAAGCGATTTCCAGATTATTTTCATCAATCCGCTTGAAGAAAACAACTTCCAAGCCCACATTTTCCGGATTGATCTCTTTGTGAT
Organism: Bacteroidia bacterium; assembly: GCA_030430845.1. Lineage (GTDB taxonomy): Bacteria > Bacteroidota > Bacteroidia > Chitinophagales > Saprospiraceae > JANQPA01. The sequence continues at coordinate 5,054 of JAUIKE010000273.1, forward strand.
CAATGGTAAGGGACGCGGTAAACTTATCTCCAACTTTCAAGGCAAAATTATCGGAATCGTACACATTCATATCCAGGATCTCTATGGCATCCCAGTTGCGTTTCATATGTTTTTTCCATTCTGACAGTTCTTTGGCCTTTTTATATCCATTTCCTTTAACGGTCCCCCCCCGTTCTGCCAGACGAAGATAAAATTTAGAAAAATAATCGTCCATCATGCGCTTCATAGTGAAATACGGAGCGACATCGGACATGATGGCTTTGATATACTCAACCCAGGTTTCGGGTATCCCCTCTTCATTGCGATCAAAGTATTTAGGAACCAGGTCATTCTCGAGGATATTATAGATGCTCTCCGCATCCAGTTCGTCCTGTAGATTCTGATCTTCATAGGCTCGCTCAAGTGGAAGCGCCCATCCTGCGTCCGGCTGAAAGCCTTCGGCCCACCAGCCATCCAACACACTGAAATTCATCACACCGTTCATAGCGGCTTTCATTCCACTGGTTCCGGAAGCTTCTTTAGGGCGTGTTGGTGTATTTACCCAAATATCCACTCCGCGAACCAATAATTTAGCCATTTCCGTATTGTATCCTTCCAGGAAAATGACCTTTCCGACAAACTCTGGTCGTTTTGATACTTCAATGATTCGCTTGATCAAAGCCTGCCCTCCCTGATCCGCAGGGTGTGCCTTTCCTGCAAACAGGAACATGACCGGACGTTCCGGGTCGTTCACAATCTCTGCCAGCCTGTCGAGGTTGGTGAATAGCAAATGAGCTCGCTTGTAGGTGGCAAAACGGCGAGCGAAACCAAAAATCAGGGCTTTACTGTTGATCCCGTTTAATATCTCAAAAATAGCCGCCGGTTTTTCTCCGCGGCGCGTCAGGTCTTCCTGTAGTTTTTGCTTGAGATACTGGATCAATTTTCCCTTCAGAATCGTCCGAACCTCCATAATATCTTTAGCCGGCAGATTCCGGATTTTGCCCCACAACTCTTTATTCGACTGATCTTTAGTAAAATTATCTCCATTCAGCTTCGTCAGGATCTTGTGCCACTCCTGTGCTATCCAGGTTGGATAATGTACACTATTGGTGACATAACCTATGTGCAATTCCTCCGGGTTATAACCGCCATAAAGTACATTGAACATCTTTTGGGAAACAGATCCGTGTAGCTTACTCACACCATTGACCTCCTGCGACAAGCGAATGGCCAGGTGGCTCATCGAAAACATCTCATTCGGGTTCTCGGGATCAATTTTACCAAGCGAAACAAAGTCATGCCAACTGATACCCAGTGGATCTGCATAGGGATGCATGTAATCCCTCAGTAAGCCTTCCGTGAAATAATCGTGACCGGCAGGTACAGGTGTATGTGTTGTAAACAAAGAAGAAGAACGTACGACCTCCAAACCCTCTTCAAAAGACAGGTGTTCCTGCTGGATGTAATCTTTCAGACGTTCAATGCCCATAAAAGCAGCATGTCCTTCATTGCAATGATATACATCTGCCTGGATGCCCATCCCTTTGAGGGCCCGGGTTCCGCCGATGCCTAACAAAATTTCCTGCTTCAGTCGGTGTTCATTATCGCCTCCGTATAGTTGGTGCGTCAAATTGCGGTCTTCCCAGCTGTTTTCGTCAAAATCCGTATCCAGCAAATACAAAGAGATCCGCCCAACTTTCATTTCCCATACTTTGGCCAGTACGGTTCGCCCCTTCAGATTGATCATCACTTTTAACCATTCTCCCTCTTCATTTCTGACCGGCACCATAGGTAATACGGTAAATTTTTGAGGAGGATAATTGCTGATCTGATCTCCATGAAGAGAAATAGATTGCTGGAAGTAACCATACCGGTATAACAGCCCTACAGCTACCATATCGACATTCATATCACTGGCCTCCTTTAGAAAATCACCGGCCAGTACCCCCAATCCGCCAGAATATAAACGTACAGAAATATGAAGGCCATATTCCATACAGAAATAAGCGATTTTAGGGCCTGAAGCCTTCGCTTTTTCCGCCATATACTTGTTATACTCCTTGGTTACAGACTTCAACTTTTTCATAAAATCTTTATCCTCCAGGAGTTCCTGTGCCCGCTCGGCAGACATTTCGTCAAGTACCGCTATAGGGTTATAATTGTGCGCGACCCATTTTTCAGGCAAAATAGCTCGGAATAATTCAGAAGCTTCTTTGTTCCAAGACCACCATAAATTGTTGGCCATTTCCTGCAAAGGTGTTAATTCCTCGGGAAGGTTTGTCTCAATGAAGATCCGTTTGAGCTTAAATGTGTCACTCTTCAGTTGTCCAATCATAATTGTTTTTTTTTGTAAAAAGCAGCCAAGCAAAAACCACTGTATATCAACAACTTACAACTCGAACAGCCACTTTTGATAATTTTAAAACAGGGCAAATTTAATATACTTTTGGGAATCATGCTTATTACAGCTAATAATTCTTGTATAATTTACACTAAGTTAAGATAAATGCTCTCCACAATACTGTAAAAAAACCGCAATATAGTCCGAAAACCGGCTGATAGCTAGCATTTCACGTTTTGAATTACCAAGAAATCGATAGTTTTGATTGGCAAAAGAAAAAAATGTATTACTTTAATCCCGTTAAATAGGACGGTTTATGGGGAACCCCAAACGTCTAAAACCATCATATTTTACTTTAACCAAAAAACACAATTTACAATGAAACTAAGAAATTGGTTTGCCATCTTATTTTTCATGATGGCTTTTTCAAGCGTGAAAGCACAATTATCCATTGGTCCTGGTATTTCCTTTCCTGTTGATTTGGGTGAGTTGGGTATCTTAGCCAGAGGTACTTACCAAATCGATGATACCTGGGGGGCTCAGGGTACCTTTACGTACTATCTGGTGGGTGGTGACGGAGTATCCTTCTGGAGCTTCGATGCCGACGCCACTTACAACTTCACAGAAAGCGATGTTGCTTTGTTGTATGCTCTTGCCGGAGTTTCTCTGTTCCATGCAGGGATCGACCTTGGCCCCTTTGGTAGCGCATCTGCCACAGATTTTGGAGTAAGCCTTGGTGGGGGGGCCAAATTTAGTGCCGGAGAGTCCTTCACGCCCTTCGCCGAAGTTCGACTTCGAATAGCCGGAGGGACGGATATTGTCCTATCCGGTGGTCTGCTTTTTGATTTAAATTAAGTCACTTAAGGGCAGATAATAATTTTTAAAAATTATCTTTAATTTCATCATATTGCACCAGATGGGAACACAGTCTTCTCATCTGGTGTTTTATTAAACGATAAAAACCACCGTCTTTGACGGTGGTCATGTCAGTAGGCTTTGCCAGTCTAAGATTTGAAGAGCACATGTGGATAACTTATTAAAACAAAACGTGTTTTAGTGAGCAACTTTTTGTATTTTTAGTTAATGAAACGAGCCTACAAATACAGAATATATCCTAGCGCTGAGCAGGAATTGAAACTGGCCAAACATTTCGGTTGTGCTCGCTTCATTTACAATCATTTTTTGGAGCTTCGCAAAAACAGGTATAAGGAAAAGGGCCGATCTATGAGTTGGTTTGACTGTAATCGGGAAGCAAAAACATTGAAACAACAGGATGATTATAGCTGGC